>JAJBVT010000038.1 GCA_020859685.1 Rikenellaceae bacterium | reverse complement strand
CTCCTTTTCCCGCAGGTCCGCAGCCCACATGGCCCTCCGCGAAGCCGCCCCCCGGTTCCGCGCTGTCCGCTCTTTTTCCCGCAGGTCCGCCGCCCGCACGGCCCTCCGCTAAGCTACCCCCTCGGCCCGCAATCTCTCCTCTCTCCGTCTCTCCCATCCTAAATCCCCGCGATTTCCCGGATACGGCCGATAACCTCACCGGCCAGTCGGTCGGCAGACTCCGCGTCGCGGCTCTCGCTGTAAATCCTGATTATCGGTTCGGTGTTCGATTTGCGCAGGTGAACCCACTCCGCGGGGAAGTCTATCTTCACCCCGTCTATATCGTTAATTTCGTGGCCCGCGTAGGCTTCTTTTACCCGGGCCAGCACATCGTCCACATCTATGGAGGGGGTCAGTTCGATTTTGTTCTTGGAGATATGGTAATCCGGGTAGGTGGCGCGAAGTTCGGAGGCCTTGATTCCCCTACCCGCAAGCTGGGTGAGGAAAAGTGCCACGCCCACAAGGGCGTCGCGGCCGTAGTGGAGGGCGGGGTATATTATCCCGCCGTTCCCTTCGCCGCCGATTACGGCTCCGGTCTCTTTCATTTTAGCCACCACGTTCACCTCCCCGACGGCCGACGCGGCGTAACATCCGCCCCGGAGCTCGGTCACATCACGTAGGGCGCGCGTCGAGCTGAGGTTGGAGACGGTGTTGCCCGGGGTTCGGGAGAGCACGTAATCGGCCACGGCGACGAGTGTGTACTCCTCGCCGAACATCGTTCCGTCCTCGCACACCAGCGCGAGCCGGTCCACGTCCGGGTCCACGGCGATACCCAGGTCGGCACCTTCGCGTACCACCGTCTCCGACAGTTCGCGCAGGTTCTCGGGCAGCGGCTCCGGATTGTGCGGGAAGTCTCCGTCAGGGGTTGTGTATATCCCGACGGTTTCGACTCCCATCGCCTCGAGTAGTTTGGGGATGGCGATACCGCCCACCGAGTTGACGGCGTCCACCACTACCCGGAATCCCCTTGCCCGGACAGCCTCCGCTTCCACCAGCGGCAGGGCCAGAACCGCCCGCACATGTTCGTCGTCGTAAGGGCTTCGGTCGATAACCCGGCCGATTTCATCCACCCCGGGGTAGTCCGTATCGGTAGAGTCTGCAAGTTCGAGTATCCTGCGGCCGTCTTCGGCATCGAGGAACTCTCCGTGGCCGTCGAGCAGTTTCAGGGCGTTCCACTGGCGCGGGTTATGGCTGGCGGTGATGATAATGCCGCCGTGGGCGCGCCGGGTAATAACAGCCATCTCGACGCCCGGCGTGGTGGCCAGCCCGAGGTTCACTACATCGATGCCGCAACCCAGCACCGTGCCCTCCACGATGTCGCTCACCATCTCCCCGCTGATACGGGCGTCCCGGCCGATTACGACCGTCATCCGCCCGGCCGGATTCCGCCCCCGGAGCCACCGGCAATATGCCGTGGTGAATTTCACTATATCCTGCGGGGTCAGGTTTTCACCCGGCTTCCCCCCAATCGTTCCCCTGATTCCCGAAATAGATTTAATAAGTGTCATATCGTTAAGTTTTGTGGAATTCCGTTGTGAAATCTGATGCAAAATAGCTACTTTTATTGCGATTAGCAATTATTGTAAACGCTAAAATAAACAGTCGAACCGGTAAAGATTTGTGGTTACGGTTGGGTGTAAGCCCGTGGCGCCGGCCGGTTTTCATATTAGTAAAATGCGGGCAGGCGAATGTTCCGGTTTCCGAAACCCGCGCAAAAGTTTATCACTATGAGAAAGATTGAATCTTCGGAGCTTATTATAAACGGCGACGGCACGATTTTTCACCTTCACCTGCTGCCCGAACAGTTAGCGGACACGGTAATTCTGGTGGGCGACCCGGGCAGGGTAGACCTTGTGGCCTCTTATTTCGACACCCGGGAGTTCCGCGTGGCGAGCCGCGAGTTTGTCACCATCACGGGTACTTACCGGGGCAAACGGATGACGGTCGTCTCCACCGGAATCGGTACCGACAATATAGATATCGTGGTGACGGAACTCGACGCGCTGGCTAATATCGACTTTGCGAGCCGCACCGAGAAGCAGTGCAAAAAACAGCTTACCCTGCTGCGGCTGGGTACGTCGGGAGCCCTGCAGCCGGATATCGAACTCGGGGCTTTCCTCTTCTCCCGCACCTCGGTGGGATTCGACGGCCTGCTGAATTTCTATGCCGGGCGCAACGAAGTGTGCGACCTGCCCATAGAGCGGGCTTTTATGGAACATACCGGGTGGAGCGACCTGCTCCCGAAGCCCTATTTCATCGATGCCGACCGGGGCCTGACCGACCTTTTCCGCGACTGTACGACGGAAGGGATTACGGTTTCCGCGCCGGGATTCTACGCCCCGCAGGGGCGTTGGGTGAGGTTAGCGCCTGCCGACCCGGAGCTGAACTCCAAAATAGAGTCGTTCCGTTACGAGGGGCGCCGGATTACCAATTTCGAGATGGAGGGTTCGGCCCTCGCGGGGCTTGCGGCCCTGATGGGCCACCGGGCGGCAACCATCTGTACGATTATAGCCCAGCGGGCCGCCGGGGAGAGCAATACAGACTATAAGCCCTTTGTCGATAAAATGATAACAATGGCCCTGGATAAACTGGCCACGGTTTAAAATATATTGCCTATCTTTGACAAATTCCGCCCGGCCGCTGACCCCGGTTCGGGAGGTGTGCCGGTCCGGCCGTAACCCGGTCGTTTGCCGGGTCGACGGCGGGGAGGCCCGCGGTAATGTGTAAACGTTTAAAATCCAGATAATATGAAATTCATAGTTTCAAGCTCTGCACTGCTTTCTGTCTTACAGACAACGGGTAAGGTAGTCAGCAGTAAGAACACTCTGCCTATACTCGACTACTTTCTGCTCGAACTGAAGGACGGCGCGCTGAAAGTAACCGCATCCGACCTAGAGACCACTCTGGTGGGCAACCTCACGGTGGAGAGCGTCGAAAAGGAGGGGGTTATCGCCGCCCCGGTCAAGCTGATGCTCGACCTTTTGAAGGAGTTCTCCGAGCAGCCGCTTACCATCGAGGCCAACGAGGAGACGTGGGAGATAACGGTAAGCTGGAAGAGCGGTTCGCTGAACATTCCCGGTACCTCGGGATTGAGCTACCCGTCGATGCCGGAGCTGGGCGAGGAGAAGAAGGGCATTACGCTGGAGGTGGACACCCTGCTGGGGGGTATCAACCGCACCATATTCGCCACGGCGGACGACGAACTTCGGCCCGTGATGAACGGTGTATTTATAAATATGGAACCGAAGGAGACCATATTCGTCGCCACGGACGCCCACAAACTGGTGAAGTTCGTAGCCGAAGGGGTGGAGGGCGCCGAGTCGGCATCGTTCATATTGCCCAAGAAACCGGTGAACCTGCTCAAAAACGTGCTCGTCCGGGAGGACGAACCGATTAAGTTGGAGTTCGACGCGAAGAACGTGGTGTTCCACCTCAAGAATAATACGCTGATTTGCCGCCAGATAGAGGGCAACTATCCGAATTATAACGCGGTGATACCGACGGCAAACCCCAATAAGGTAATCGTGGACAGGGTGGAGCTGCTGAACGCCATCAGACGCGTGGCCGTCTGCTCGAACCAGTCGACCAACCTTATAAAGTTCGATATCCGGGACAACCTTGTGAACCTCACCGCGCAGGACCTCGACTTCTCGGTATCGGCCAACGAGAGCCTGCCGTGCAGCTATGAGGGCGACGAGATAACGATAGGGTTCAAATCGACTTTCCTTGTGGAAATACTTTCGAACCTCGAAACCCCGAGCGTGGTAATCGAGCTGGCCGACTCGACACGGGCCGGAGTGTTCAAACCCATATATGACGACGAGCAGGGCAGCTCCACACTTATGCTGCTGATGCCCATGATGATAAACGGTTAGCGGTTAATCCTGCCGCCGGTCGGACACTCTTTCGGGCAGACCACCGGGGCGGGAGTATTTCCCGGACCGAACGAACAGAAACTATCGGATAGTTCTGCCGGGCCTTCTGTGGCTCTACGGCCTGTAGCCGTGCCGGGGCCTGCCGGAAGGCGGGTCGGATGGGTAGTTACTTACCGAATAAAATAACCGGATGAAGCTGAACCTTAAAAACCCGTTGATATTCCTCGACCTCGAAACCACGGGAGTCGATCCCGCCAAGGACCGCATAGTCGAGATATCGCTGGTCAAGCTGATGCCGGACGGAAGCCGGGAAGTCAAGACCCGCAGGCTGAACCCCGAAATGCCAATCCCGCCGCAGTCTACCGCCGTCCACCATATTACGGACGAGGACGTGAAGGATTGCCCTACGTTCAGGGAGGTCGCCAAGTCGCTCGCCGCATACCTCGAAGGTTGTGATTTCGCCGGGTACAATTCCAACAAGTTCGATATTCCGGTTCTGGCCGAGGAGTTCCTGCGCGCCGGGGTGGATATCGATTTCAAGAAGCGCAAGTGCATCGACGTGCAGAACATCTTCCATAAGATGGAGCAGCGCACGCTCGTGGCCGCCTACAAATTCTACTGCGGGAAGGAGCTCCAGGGCGCGCATTCGGCCGAAGCCGATACGCTCGCTACGCTCGAAGTGCTCGAAGCGCAGTTGGAAATGTACGAGGAACATTTGCAGAACGACGTGGAGTTTCTCTCAGAGTTCTCGAGCCGCACCAAGCATGTCGATTATGCCGGGCGTATCTGTTACGACGAGAAGGGGGTGGAGGTGTTCAGCTTCGGCAAGCACAAGGGGCGGTGCGTTGCGGACGTGTTCCGCGATGAACCGAGTTACTACTCGTGGATGATGAACGGCGATTTCCCGGAATATACCAAAAAAGTTATTACCGAAATAAGGCTGCGGGAAGCCGCGTCCAAAATCAAATAAGAGATATAACCCGTATACCGTACATGCAGATGAAACACTTTATATTAATCGCGTTTTTATCGGCAACCCTATCCGTTTCACCCACCCGCGCACAGCAGTTTTACGAACGTTCCACCAGTCTGGTCACAATCGACGGCGAGGGCTTTTACGTGCATACGGTGAAGAGGGGCGAGACCCTCTATTCGCTTTCGCGCCTCTATTCGGTCGCGGAGGACGAAATCAGGGCGAGCAATCCGCATGTTGCGGACGGTCTTCAGGAAGGGCAGGTCATAAAAGTTCCGGCCCACCTCGACGAGAAGACCGAAAAGCTGTCGCCGCGCAAACAATCCCGAACCTTCGACACGCATGTGGTAAACCAGGGCGAGACGCTGTATTCGATATCCCGGCGATACGAGATACCGATCAATACCCTGCTGGAGGACAATCCCGGGCTGGACCCGAGCACCCTCTCGATTGGTCAGGAGTTGAATATCCGCAAGAAGAGCCGCGGAGACGCCACACCGGAGGAGATAGAGGAGCAGATAAACGACTACCGCGACGCGATTAACAGCCTGCCCACCGGATTTACATACCATATAGTCGAGAGGGGCGAGACGATTTTCGGGCTCAGCAAGATGTACGACGTTACGGAGGAGGATATTATAAATAACAACGACCTTGCGGACGGACTGAAGGCGGGCGATATGATAAGGATACCGCTCAGGGAGGACCAGAACCCGATAGCCGGTATCGAACTTCCCACGGACAGTATCGCGGTGGAGCCGCCGCACGAAGGGCCGGACACCCTGTTTTACGACGGAATGTACGGCGACGCGGTGGTGGGCACATTTACCGGAGGGAAGGCGCCTAAGGTGGCCGTACTTCTTCCGCTCAAGAATCCGGACGGGGAGGCAAACCGCAATTTCATAGATTTTTACCACGGGTTCCTGCTCGGTTTGGAGAACCTGAAGAGCGAAGGCTATTCGGCCGACGTGGTGCTCTACAACACCTCGCGCAGTTCGTCGGTAATTTACGATATAACCGAGTCGGAAGGGTTCGGGGGGACCGATGTAATCATTGGTCCGATTTACGAGGACAATATCCAGCCGGCCCTGCACTACGCACAGTTACACTCGGTTCCGGTGGTATCGCCGCTCGCCGCGGTGGACCGTATCGGAAGCGGACTGCTCTACCAGATGTCGCCCGACCGGGCCACGAAATACGATAAGCTCCGCGGCCTGATGTCGCAGGATTACAATATAATATTCGTCTCCAGCACCTACAAGGACGAGGAGATGGAGAGCGAAATCCGGCCCCTGATGCCGCAGGACGCACGCTTCATCAACCTTTCGGGCAATCTTACCGCACGGCAGGTGACCGACGCGCTCGACCGTACAAGGGAAAACCTTATTTTCGTATCGTGTACCAACGAGCTGGTGGCAGACCAGATAATGGCCACAATCAGTTCGGTGCAGAACAACCTCGTGGCACGAAGTATGTCCGGGGGAGGAATTAAAGTGGTGGTTACACCGCGCTGGGCCCGGTTCGGCCGGACGCTCGACCGAAACCTCTACTTCAAGCTGAACGTATGCTACGTGACCAACTACCATGCGGACAGGGGGCATGCCGTTATACGCGGCTTCGACAACCGTTTTATTTCGGCGTTCGGGTCGGTGCCCACGCAGTATGCCTACCGCGGTTACGATACGGCCAAACTGTTCGTTGGTGCGGCCGCCCGTGGCGGAGACTACAATCGTAATCTCAACTCGGGCGATATACCGCTGCTTCAGATGCGCTACCGTTTCGAGAGGACAGGTCCGTCGGGGACCATGGTAAACGGGCAGTGGGCGCTGGTCTGCTATCGGAGCGATTATACGATAGAGGTGTTGTAGGGTCGGGATGACGGGTTTGTCTGCCGGGTTTGTCTGTCGGGTTTTCCTGCCGGGTGCTGACTTTCCGGTAGGATTTAGGATGGAGGACTTTGGAGCGGGGAATCGAGGTATGGGGTATATGGTGTGTGTGAGGTTGTGGGCCTGGGTTTGAGCCGGGAGCCGGAAGCCGGAAGCCGGAAGCCGGGATTGGAGAATCATGAGCATGAACCTTGAGTAAAAATCCATGATTGGAGAATCATGAGCATGAGCCGTGAGTAAAAGTCATGAGTGGAGAATCCATGAGCATGAGCCGGATTTTCCGGAATATATCGATTTTCTGATTTATTGTGATATAGTAGTAATAAGGCCGGGGCACCCCCGGCCTTCTTTTTTGGCTTAATTATTACGTTCTACCGCTTGATTCTTGTACCGGGATACTACCGGGCCGGGGGCTTGTCAGTTCGGGGTTACCGGGGCGCCGGGGGTTCGTCGTCCCGTGGCCGGTTATTCACTATGAGATTCTTCGCTGCGCTCAGAATGACATGGGGT
>JAJBVT010000058.1 GCA_020859685.1 Rikenellaceae bacterium | reverse complement strand
CTTCCTCCGGAGGAAGTAGGCCACATCGTTCCAGGAATCGGGGTTGCATCCGTATTTTGCAGCCAGCCTGCGGGCGTCGAACACATGGCCCACGCCGCAGTTATAGCATGCCAGCACTATACCCATACGGTCGTTGTAGGTGATATTACTGCCGAAACGAAGCATGCCCTCTATTTTACGAAGCAGTTTTGCAGCCAGCATAATGTTCACCTCGGGAACCATTGCTTCGTCCGGGTCTACGTCGAACTGGCGCGCCGTCTGCGGCATTATCTGCATAAGGCCGCGTGCACCGCGGCTTGAAACCACATCGGCATTGAACCTCGATTCGTTGTAGGCAATTGCCGACAGAAGCCGCCAGTCGTAGCCTTCGCGTTCGCACACCTCACGCATAATCATGTCGTATTCGGAAATGGCCTTGTGGTTGCGGCCTTTACCGGTCTTTGAAGCCAACCGGAACGCCGACTCTTTGTCGAGATAGACATAATTCAGTTCTGCGTAATCGGCACTCTCGCGGAACACTTCGAACCACTCGGCGAACAGTACGGCAATTTCCCCGCTCTCCGCGGCGATGGAGATGCCCACGGCATCCTCGAAGTCGGCAACGCGGCTGATACCCCGGTTAAGGGCCGTAATGAGTTGCGCCTCGCTTTTTTCACATACGAGATAATCGAACTCGCCGCCGCGCAGACCGTCGACAAGGTCGACAGCGTTCCGGGAGGTCACATAGGTGCCGGAGGTGCTTACCGAGTCGAGCAGCATGTCCCAGGATTGACTGTGCCTGAAGGCGGAAGATATCATTACCTTTCTGCCCTCCATAAGCTCGGCCGGGTAGACTTTGCCTGCCCGTCGGGCAAGGGTAGCGTCCGACGAGCGGGTTACCAATGAAAATGTGGTGGAATAAACCGTCTCGGCGTAAGACGTACTCCCGGTATGACCTGTGAGTGTGGCGGCCATATCGGCGGCCCCTTCAGCGAGCAGTCCGTCGATTTCGGAAAGCGTTTTGCCGGAAAGAATTTCCAGTTCCAGCCCGGAAGCGTCCGCAAACGACCTCAATAGGTCATACTGGTAACCGAAGTCTTCACCTTCTATGGAGAAATAGCCGGGCATGTCGATGTCCATAGCTACCCTCAGTTTACCGGATTCACCGGAGATGGCCTGCGGGTCCTGCGGCCCGCGGCCGTTACAGCTTGTCGTTAAAAGAATTAAAAGAACCGACCTTAATAGGATCTTGCTTGAAAATACCATGTTTAATGGATTCGGGGCAGCATCCTTGTGCAATGAGAGGTATGGCCGTCGTATTAGTTCCCGATATACTGTCCGCCCTGACGGCGGGTGGATGGCTTGACGCCGGACCTGCCGTAGTAGGCCTTCGAAGGCCCGGCGGCGGGTATCCGGCCGAGACCGGCCTAATCGTAGAAACTCCAGGAAAAACCCAATTTGAAAACCCGTTTGTTCTGGGCGTAATGGGGGATCGAAAAATAGGTCCTCCTGCCGAACAGGTCGTCGTTGAGGTGCTCCATCATCAGCAGGATACGCATTCTTTTCCATTTGGCGTTAAAGAATACATCCAGCATCGGATATTCTCCCACCTTTTTCTCCTGTTGGTTATAGAACCTTGCGGATGAAGGATCCCAACCGGGAGCGTACCATTTCGTGTTGTAGCGTCCGTCTACTCCGAACTGTGCCCTGAGTACGTTACGGACGATATTGAACTCGAAAAAGTAGGAGAGGTAAGCACCAGCCAACGGCACGGGTATTATTTCCTGGGACGTGCTCCATTGCAGCATTACCCTGTGGTTAAAATGGAATCCGCCTGCGCGGAAATCCTTACGTAGGTAAACACCCGAAACACTGACGCTTTCAGAGGCCTGGCGGGGAAAGAGCATGCCGTCTTCCATAACGAAATAGATCTTGTTATTGACGACGCTCTGGTAACCCCCCAGCTCGATTCCTGCCCATGGCATGGTAAACTCAGCTTCTATCCGGGTTTCATTCTCCTTGTCGAACGGTTTACCGTACAACTGGGAGACGTTCCAACTATGGTGGTTGGAGTAGTACAGCTCGCTCCAGTAGTCAGCCGACCTGCGGTCATGGCTGAATCTCCCGGAGAGAGTTAGCGGTTTGTCTCTTATATATGCGCTGACCGCAAGGTCCGCGCCAATCTTAATGTCGCCGCTGCGATAGCCGGCTATATTGTATTCCAGATCGCCTCCCCATGATAGGTAACGGCGGAATTTTCCCTCCACGGAACCGTATGCGTAATAGCCCGTCTTTTCGGTATTTCGCGGACCTGTGAGGGCGAACTCCTGCACGAATTGGTAATAGATATGGTTGTCCATTCCTATCCCCGCATCGATAAGGCCCACGATACCCTCGCGGTCGAAAGGCTGTATCTGCATGAACAGCCTGTTTGATACCTTTATTTCGGCAATGGAGTCGTTGGTAACGGTGGGATGGATATTCCAGTTATGGTAGTAATCCCGGCCGTCATTGTCCTGGCTCTTAACTCTGGTGTCCGAATAGACCCGGTGCCAGCGGCTCCATTCGAACGAGTGGCCGAAGAACAGCGAAGACTGGTCGGCAATCGAAAAATCGTCCTCCGTTAGTTTTTTCAAAGGCGCCCCGTACGACTGCACAACATAGAATGCGTTGTTCTTAATCATATTGTAGGCGTCGTTGAGGTTGGTCGGTATCACGTCCGGTTGTTCGAAAATCGAGTCGGTGAGGAAACGGTCATCCTGAAGGCCTCCGTTCTCACGGTTCTGTATCGTGTTGTAAATATACCCGGCATGGACGGAATACTTTTTACCCGTATGCGAAACGGCGGCCGAGAGGTTTTTTGCGCGGCTTTTCTGCCAGTTGTAGACTCCCTTGGTACCGCGGCTTTTATAGTCTATGTTGAACCCGGTCGATGGGGAAATATTCTGGGCGTGGGTGATGCCGAAATTCTCTTCGGCTTTCTGTTTCTGCCCTGCCGTAAGATAAGTGAATATCGTCAGCGGACGTTTAACGTTGAAGAACAGCGCCCGGTCGGCGAAAATATTGTAGGCGTCGTAAGCCTGCCCGAAACTGAAATCACGGTATTTCGCCCGGTCGAAGTAACTTATCGGTACGGATGCTCCCCCGAGAGGTCCCTGATAGGCGTCCCCGACACCTTTTCGAAGATACGGCTCCGTAATTTGGAAACCGTTGGTCATGGTATCAATGACCGCCATATGTACCTTGTTTCGGTACATGTCGAGGGTCCACGCGAAGTTGTCCCGCGTTCGTGTCGAATCGTCGAAGAAATAGGATTCCAGCGGCTTACGAATCTTTTTTTCCTTTCGCGTGGTGTCGCCGGGTTCACCCTCCTCGTCGGCGAACGGGTCTTCGTATCCGGGAAGGAAAGGATTCATGGAGGTCATGTCGTTGGTATTGCGTCCCGGGACCTGGGTATAATCCTGCGCAAGACCCGCCACAGAGCAGATAAGCACCGTAAGAATGGTGCAGGCCGTGTATAATGCCGGTCTTTTGCTCTTGGTTTGCATGGTTATGACTCCTTGACGCTTACGGAAAATTCCGCGCAAAGTTAGTGAAATTTATTCATATAGGCATTTGGTTGCCTGTGGAGGCCGCAGAGGGAACTTTGCCGCATGCGATGGAGATTACGAGAGAGACGAGAACATACCCTATGATAATGAATGGTATGGAGGCGATATTCCAGAGGGCGAAGGCCGCCGCGGAGAGGGCTATGAAAGAGTAGCGGACCTCGTTACCTCCCCACGAGTAGCTGCTGAATTTAAGTGCGAACATCCTCAGCGGGCAGACCATAAGGTATGAAAATACGACCGTAGCCGTTAGTATGGCTATACGGCTGGATTCCAACATACCGTTATCCGCCAGCCAGCCGACCGAAACGAAGAACAACGCGCAGGCCGGTGTTGGCAGGCCCCGGAACTCCCCTGTCTGCGTCTCGTCGATATTGAACCGGGCTAGCCTCAGGGCCGAAAAGAGGGCTACCGAAGCCGTAACTATTCCGGGTAATATCCCTTCCGGCCATCCGTCAGACATCCCGTACAACCGGAACAGCACGGCGGACGGCACCACCCCGAAACTTACCATATCGGCCAGCGAGTCGAGCTGCTTCCCCACCTCGGAGTACTGCCCGGTGAGCCGGGCCGCCAGGCCGTCCGAAAAATCGAAAACTGCCGCCGCGACTACCAGCCAGAACACCGTCGTCAGGTCGTCCCGCCAGAGACAGAAGTAGAGCGCCGTGCAGCCGCAGAGCAGGTTGCACAGGGTGATTATATTCGGCAGTGTGAACATCCGTATTTTCATATCGGCTGCAAAGTTACAAACAAAACGACGGATTATCTATCTGTTGCCGTCCTTTACCCGGTCTCGGGAAAGAATATTTCAATAAGATAATACTTTGTATTTCGATTTGCTGTTATATTTTTGTTAAGTTTTTATTGATACTTTTGTCGCGGTGGCCGGGGTCACCTAACCTGATAACTATGGAGAGCAAAAAATATTGTGTTATCATGGCCGGAGGGGTCGGCAGCCGGTTTTGGCCGATAAGCCGTAACTCCCGTCCCAAGCAGTTCCTCGATATCCTTGGTACGGGTAAGACATTTATCCGGAGCACATTCGAGAGGTTCCTGCCACTGGTGCCGGTGGAGAATTTCCTCGTGGTAACCAATAGTGCCTACTGTGACCTAGTGCTCAAGGAAATACCCGAGTTGAAAAGGCATCAGGTTCTTTGCGAGCCCATAGGCCGGAATACCGCCCCGTGTATCGCCTATGCCGCGTTCCGCCTCAGGGCGGTGGACCCGGATGCGGAAATGATAGTTACCCCGAGCGACCACTTCGTTATCGACGAGGCAGAGTTCCGGGAAGTGGTCTCGGAGGCGTCCGGGTTTATAGGTACGCACGACAGCCTTATGACCATCGGTGTGGAACCAACCTATCCCAACACGGGTTACGGCTATATACAGGTGGACAATTCCGGGCGCATGTCCGAGCAGATTTACAAGGTCAAGACCTTCACCGAGAAACCACCGCTGGAGATGGCGGCGGCATTTATCGAGAGCGGCGAGTTCTACTGGAACTCCGGTATATTTATCTGGAAGCCGGACGTTATCCTGAAGGAGATTAGAAGGTCTCTTCCCGAAATGTACGACCTTTTCGAATCCATATCACCGTATTATAATACTGCTCAGGAGGACGAGTATATCAGAACCATCTACCCGGAATGCAAAGCCGTATCGGTTGATGTGGGTATTATGGAGAAGACCGACAATACATATGTACGCGTGTGCCGTTCCGGTTGGTCGGACATAGGTACGTGGGGTTCGCTTTACGAGCATTCGGAGAAGGATGTGAATGGGAACGTACTGTCAGCCGACACGGCATTATTCGATACGCGCAACTGTATTATAAAGGTACCGGATAACAAGATGGTGGTTATCGAGAGCCTCGAAAATTATATAGTGGTCGACAGCGGGGATGTACTTATGATTTGCCCAAAAGACCACGAACAGAATATTAAGAAGTACATCGAAGAGGTAAAATTCAATAAAGGCGACAAATATATATAACAGTCTGCTTAAGTTTATTATCAAGTGACCGGCTTATACAAAATATATGAAAGGTCCCCCGGGGTCTGTACCGACAGCCGCGCAGTAAAGGAGGGAGAGTTGTTCTTTGCCCTGAAGGGGGAGAACTTCGACGGCAACCGCTATGCGGCCGACGCTCTGGCTAAGGGCGCGTCATTTGCCGTGGTGGACGACCCTTCTGTAGCGGCCGGTGAGCGGTATATCGTGGTGGACGATGCACTTGCCGTGCTCCAGCACCTTGCCACTTATCACCGCCGGGTGCTCGGTATTCCGGTACTTGCAATAACGGGTACCAACGGGAAGACTACCACGAAAGAACTGATGGCAAAAGTACTGGGCAGGCGTTTCAGGGTTGCGGCTACGGAAGGTAATCTCAATAACCATATCGGCGTACCACTCACACTTCTATCGATACCGGCCGGTACTGAGTTCGCTATCATAGAGATGGGAGCGAGCGGCCGCGGGGAGATTGGGCTTCTGTGCAGTATCGCCCAACCGGATTTCGGGCTGATAACCAATATCGGACGAGCCCATCTGGAGGGCTTCGGATCTCAGGAGGGGGTAAGGAAGGCTAAGGGAGAGTTGTACGATTACCTCGCATCGCATAAGGGGCTTGCTTTTTACTGCATGGACGACGACGTCCTGTCGGCGATGGTGTCGGACCGGGCCAGCCTATTATCCAAAGGATACAGAGGAGCGGTGGCCGACGGTATTCAGACACGGCTTCACGGCGACTATAATAAATATAACATTGCAGCGGCTGCGGCCGTCGGTGACTATTTCGGGGTCACCCGCAGGCAGGTGGCCGATGCGGTCTGGGATTATGTGCCGGGAAATAAAAGGTCGCAGGTGGTGGAAACGGGACGAAACACCGTACTGCTGGACTGCTATAACGCCAACCCGTCCAGCATGTCCGCCGCAATCGAGAACCTGGCCTCTCTGCAGGACGGGAACCTGAAAGCCGCTATCCTCGGTGATATGTTGGAACTGGGCAGGTATTCGCAGGATGAGCATATGGCGGTGATATCGCAACTGGCGAGTGAACATATCAGGGAGGTCTACCTCGTGGGGGATAATTTCCGGTCGGTGGCCGAGGGCACCGGGCTGAAAGTATTCCCGGATACGGACGCACTTAAAAACCATCTTCGCAAATCACCCCTGCGGGATTATACGGTACTTATCAAAGGTTCGAGGGCGGTAGGGCTGGAAAAAATCGTGGACAGTCTCTAATCCGGGCTGCTTGCTCCGGAAGATAACCAACCGCAAACAATGCCCGCAAGGAAGAAATTTTGAAGTTCCGGGTATTTTTTCTGCGGAAAATTTGCAGAGTTAAAAAAAGTCCCTACATTTGCACCCGCCAAACAGGAAAAACGGTTTGTTTTCCGGGGCGGTAAGTTCTTAAGATTTTTTGGAGGTTACGAAAAAAGGTGTTACCTTTGTAGTCCTTTCGCCGCTGAATCGGCGGCGGTCTTCTTGAAAAGTCCGGCAGTATACTTGGCCGCATTGAATGATGTGGCAGGTATTTCGACCGCCCCGGGGAACGGGGATTTCGAGAGGTAAAAAGATTTGAAAAAATGAGAGTCCCGGCATACCAGCGGGGGCGACCGAATAAAACGGTTCTTTGATTTACTGGTTATCAAGAGAGAAAAAGAAATGCAGAATTTATCCGAATCTTTCAAAGGCGCGATGCTTTAGGAAGGTTCTCAATTCCTTAAACGGAAATTAAGCAGTCAGGACTCGAAGACATTTTAAATAAACAAATTTTACAATGGAGAGTTTGATCCTGGCTCAGGATGAACGCTAGCGGCAGGCTTA
>JAJBVT010000054.1:2060-7516 GCA_020859685.1 Rikenellaceae bacterium | reverse complement strand
GTAGTACCTTCAATGGTCGAATAGCCGGATGGCATATATGCTGGTAGTATATAAAGTGGACGGAAGGAAGATGCGTGAAAATATGAGTGCAGTGCGGAAGACGGCCAGAGAAAAAGAAAAAATAATATCTACACTGTTGTTTTCAGCGGCCCGCCAACCCGCCCCCGGCGGGCCGCACGTCTGCAAAGCAGATGTATTTCATATTAAGTGTAAAGATATATTACCGGGAAAAATGAGTGTGCAGCGTGGAAGTCGGTCAGAAAAAAGGCAATATCTATTGCTTGTCGGCGTCCCCGGCGGGCGCAGGTCTGCAAAGCAGACGAATTGAATTAATAGATACCGAAAATTCAGGAAAGGACGGATTCACAGGGGGGTCCATTCCAACGCTGGAGTCCGGAACAGTCGATATAACTGTTAGGCGTGTAGGACCTCAGGATAAGTACCTAAGCGATTTGACAGTGGAGAAGCAATGCGAAAGGCGGGCAGAGAAATAAAAAGAAGGTGGTTTTTCACTATTGTTACTGCGCCCCGTCAACCCGCCACCGGCGGGCAGACGTATTATGATTAAAAAGAAACTTACCGACCCCTGCTGAAATAAGGTAGCGGGCTTTAAAAAAATGGGGAATTTGCGTACCACCCCCCAATAAGAGGGGGGTTACTATCGGAATAACTGAATTTCATCGGGCTGGAGGGAACATTCGCGGGGTACCGAAATAAACCGAAAATTTGGGATTCGGGACGCCAAAGCGGCGGACGAAGGATACGGACCCGAAACAAGGGGCATGATAAATCTTCAGCGGCCCGCCAACCCCGCCCCCGGCGGGACGAACAGCTACAATGCAAACGTATTTCATCTTAGTGTTAAGAATATTACAAGGAAATACAGGAAGAATGTATTAAGAGTAGTACCTTAGAAGGGGCGAAGGGGCAAATAGCCGAATAGGCGGATGGCAGGATGTAGGATGGCAGGATGGCAGGATGGCAGGTAGATTTATTGTAAACAGTTATTACCGGGAAATGCCGGAAGAACGGCATACATGGTTTTAAATATACCCGCAAAAGGCGCGGAACAGAAGCATAAAATTATAACACCATAATATTAACAGGCCGGGAAATGCGGATTGGAGAGAAATCGAAAATAGTGCTGTCGACCCTGGGGTGGTGCGCCCTGGCGGGCTATCTCGTTTTCGCCACACGGATGTGCCGCGGCGAGGAGAAGCAGTCGGTGCTGACCTCCACGCAGGTACGAATTACCGACCGCGACGAGATACCCGTTATCGACGAGCAGGAGGTGCGCCTCTGGCTAAGGCAGTACGAGGGCCTGATGGACAGCACACTGCTCAGCGGTACCAACACGGCGGAACTGAGGGAGTACATCGAGTCCAAACCGTTCGTCGAGCGGGCCCGGGTCTACACCGATATGGAGGGGCGCCTTACGGTGGAGATAACGCAGAGGCGGCCGGTGGCAAGGTTTTCGCTAAGGTCGGGGCACGATTTCTACGTCTCGGACGATATGCGCGTACTGCCCGTCACGGTGGGCGGCGCGGTGAGGGTGCCGCTGGTTACGGGGAGCTTCCCGCTTCCGTTCGAAAAGGGGTTCACCGGAAAAATCGAACCCGGAACGGAGGAAAACGGAAATTTCCACCGGCAAAATTACCTATATTTCAGTAAACTCATTAATTTTGTAAGATTGATAGGCAGCAGCGCCTTCTGGGATGCGCAGATTGTGCAGATAAACGTGGAGGGGGATAATGCGGCGATGGCCTCCGGCCGGTGGAAAGAACCTCAGACAGAGTTGATTCCACGGGTGGGTAGGCACATTATAATATTCGGGGAACTGGAAGACGTGCAGGAGAAGCTCGACAAACTGATGCTCTTCTACACCCGGGTCCTCGACTACGAAGGCTGGGAAACCTACCGCACCATAAACCTCAGATTCAAGGACCAGGTGGTCTGTACCCGCCGGTAGTACCGGACCTCAATCGACCGTACCACATAGGCGGGGATTGCCCACGGAGAGGGTCCACGGGATGGTCCACAGGGAAGGACACCGACCCTTAGCAGAGGGGATGGCCCCGACAAGGCGCGAACACCGGCCCATTGGGGCGGAGAGTGCGGCGGGAGAAGGTGAAACGTCGACCCGTCGAAGGCGGGGGTAGATCCGGACTAAGCGCGAACATCGATCCAATTGGGCGGAGAGCGCGGCGGGATAAGGGGGAAAGATCGAGCAGTTGATACGGGGATAGCTCGCGGGGCGGGTACATCGGCCCCATAGGGTGGAGAGTGTCGCGGGATAAGATTGAACATCGACCCGTTGAAGGCGGGGATAACCCCGGACTAAGCGCGAACACCGGCCCATTGGGGCGGAGAGCGCGGCGGGATAAGGTGGAAAGATCGAGCAGTTGATACGGGATGGCTCGCGGGGCGGGTACACCGGCTGCCCACGGGGCAGAGCGGCGCCATCAGGCCGTGAGGGCGGAGAGTGCGGCGGGATAAGGTGGTAAATAAATCCGTGGAAGGCGAATGCCCGGAAGTGCAGGTGCACCGGGACGGCGGGGCGGACAGCACGGGAAGCGGCATCCGTAACGGGCATTATCGGCAGACGAAGTAAATAATACGAAATATAGAGAGGACCGGACATAACCGTGGCAAACAATAATTATATCATAGCGATAGACCTCGGTACCAGCAACGTAGTCGTTGCGGCAGGTACCCCGTCGGACGACGGCAAAATCTCAGTGGAGGCAGTGGCCGTCAGGGAGAGCAAGGGCGTGGTAAGGGGCGAAGTGAAGAACGTCGAGCAGGCGGCCCAGTCGATACGCGAAGCGGTCGGCGAAATCGAGGAGAAATTAGGCATCACCGTGCAGGAGGCTTTCACCGGTATATCGGGAAGCCATATCAAATGCGCCAAACACCCCTACTATGTATACGTTTCGGGCGCGGACGGTGAGATATTCGAGGAGGACGTGCGCAGGCTGAACGACAGCATGACCGGAGTGCAGGCCCCGGACGGCTATTCGCTGATGCACATTATCCCCCAGCACTACATCGTGGACGACGAGGAGGAGGCGCCCGACCCGGTGGGTATGTTCGGCAAGACGCTCGGCTCCACGTTCAACCTTATCATCGGGGAGAACACCATCATGTCGCGCCTCGAGAAGGCCCTCCAGAAGATTGGAATACAACAGAAAAAGCTCTACATAAACCCGCTGGCGGCGGCCGACGCGGTGACCTTCCCCGACGAGAAGGACCTCGGAGTGGCCGTGGTGGATATAGGCGCCGGGGTGTCGGACGTGTGCATCTATCAGGACGGTATAGTCCGCTACGTTGGGGTTATTCCCCTCGGGTCGGACTCCATCAACAAGGATATCCGCTCGTACGGCATTATGGAGCGGTACGTGGAGGAGCTGAAGATTAAATACGGCTGCGCGGTCCCATCGGCCGTGGACGGGGAAAAGCTGGTGAAAGTGCCGGGCCGCACCCCGCACGACCACAAGGAGATATCGTTCCGCAACCTGGCCTCCATCATCGAAGCCCGGATGCTGGACATAGCCGACTATGTGGCGGAGGAGATAAAGGCCGCGGGATACGAAGGCCGACTTACGGCGGGCATAATCCTCACCGGCGGCTCGGCGATGCTCCGGGAGATAAAGACGCTTATGGCCCAGCGCACAGGAATGGACGTGCGGATTGCCCTACCGGATATAAACGTAACGGACCAGACGAAGGAAAACGCCTCCGACCCGAGGTTCTCGGCCGCGGTGGGCATCCTCTCGATAGCCATGCGCGAAGGCGGGAGCGTGGCGGTAGGCGCAGGGCGGCGACCCGCAAAACCCGCCACTTCCCCCGTGCACGAATCGGCACGGCCCGCGGAGCGGCAACCGGCCGCGGACGCCGCGGCGCAGGTGCCGCAGGCCCCGAGACCTCCCCTTCCCGACCCCGATTTCGAGTACGACACCACGCGCAGGAGCGGGGACCGCGACGGGGACGAAGCCACCCGCGGCGGAGCCAAAAAGAAGGGTCTGTTCCAGAAACTGAAGGAGAAGTTCGAAAAGACTTTCGACTTCGACGTCCTCGATGACGACAACAGCATTTAGGCCAAGGGAGGGTGGAACATGACGGAAGAACTGATAGATTTCAACATAGAGAAGGTCACCCCGTCGATCATTATGGTGGCGGGAGTCGGGGGTGCGGGCGGCAACGCGGTGAACCATATGTACGACCTCGGTATTCAGGACGTGAGCTTTATGGTCTGCAATACCGACCGGCAGGCTCTGGACAAAAGCCTCGTACCGATAAAAGTGCAGTTGGGCGAGGGTCTCGGGGCGGGTAACAAGCCCGAGAGGGGCCGTGCGGCCGCTATCGAGAGCCTCGACCAGATTTGCGAGATATTCAAGAGCGAAGGCACCAAGATGGTCTTCGTAACCGCCGGTATGGGCGGCGGCACGGGTACAGGAGCGGCGCCGGTAATCGCCAAGGCGGCGCGGGACGCCGGGATTCTCACCGTGGGGATCGTCACGATGCCCTACGCGTCGGAAGGCCCGTCGAGGGTCAACAACGCTCTGGCCGGTATTGAAGAGCTGAAGAAAAGCGTCGACTCGCTGCTGATAATCAACAACGAGAATATACAGGAGATATACGGCGAGCTGCCCATCACCGAGGCGTTCGGCCGGGCAAACGACATACTGGCGACGGCCGCGAGGGGTATCGCCGAGATAATCACCCGGCCGGGTATCGTGAACGTCGATTTCGCCGACGTGACCACCGTAATGAAGGACAGCGGCATAGCCCTGATGGGTTCGGGCAAGGCCAGCGGCGAGGACCGCGCCCTGAGGGTAGCCGAGCTGGCCCTCTCCTCGCCCCTGCTCAATCACAACTCGGTGGACGGGGCCACGAGCATCCTGTTCAACATCACATACGGCGACAATGAGATAACCCTCGCCGAATCGACCCGGATACTCGACCATATACAGGGTCAGGCCGGGAAGAAGGCCAACATAATCTGGGGCGCGGGGAAGAACGACCTGCTGGGCGAGGACATAGAGCTGACGGTGATTGCCACCGGGTTCCGCCTCTCGGAGAAGGGCAACCCGCTCGACCCCGTGCAGCCCGCGTCGGGCGGCGGCAGGAAAAAATGGTCTCCGCCGAGCGACCCGTTCAAACACCCGGGTAAGGTGCGCAGCGAACTGGACGAGAAGATGCAGGGATTTTCGGGCAACGGCTCGCAGGTAATCGTGGTGGAGGAGAACAGGCGGTATAAAGATATAGAGAAGATTGCAAACACCCCGGCCTACGTTCGGCGCAAGGTGAAGTTCGTGGACGACTCCCGCGGCTCGAAGGTGCGCATCAAGGAAGAGCTCCAGAAGGCGGAGGAGGATACCAGAACCACCTCGCTGTTCGGGGATTGACGGGGCGGAAGGGTTATTCGATGCTGACCACCGATTTGCGGTTCGGGA
>JAJBVT010000054.1:0-1960 GCA_020859685.1 Rikenellaceae bacterium | reverse complement strand
ATGCTGACCACCGATTTGCGGTTCGGGAAATGGGATTGCGGTGGACCGTAAGGACGGACAACGGGATGCACCGCGGTACCGGGAGATGATGTAAAGCCGGGACGGATTTATACCGATACCGGTCTATTTGATAAGTGCACTTCCTGCCGTTTGGAAGTTAAATACCCTTCAACCGGGGACAGCCACCGGGACTCGAATCGCCGGAAAGGGTGTGCGGCATATTTTTCGCAGATGGTCGGTGCCCGGCTCTATCGTAAAGGCACGGCGGATAGTTACTTTGCGGCCGGTAGCGGTGGTTCAGGGGGTAGGTGGAGGTGTTTCTGCTTTGCGGTGCCTGAAATATTAAAGCCGGACTGGAGATAGAAGTGGAAGGTACCGGAGTATAACGGGATGTAATTGCTCCAACGACGGTACACTGTCCGGGAAATCCAGGTGAGTACGGGTGACCGGTGACGGTCGGGAAACGAAAAACAAAACGAAAACGGCGACTCGACGGCATGTGTGGTACTGTCCGGTTACGGACAGACCATAACCGGAAAATGAAACGATAGAATACTGATTTGCATATTGTCGACATTTCTACAAATAATTACATTCCAATCCTTCGACCCGCGTTCGGTTCTGGTTTTGGGTATTATCGTGGTCCTGCTCGTCATTTCGGCGCTGATTTCCGGGAGCGAAACGGCCTGTTTCTCCCTCTCCCCGTCCGATATCAACGACCTGCGCGAAAGAAAGAGCGCGTCCGACCGGGCGCTTATGAAACTGCTCGGCATGCAGGATTACCTGCTGGCCACAATCCTGATAGCCAACAATCTGGTCAATATCTGCATCGTCATCCTGTCGAACAATCTTATCGACAGCCTGGTGGTGTTCGGCTCCACGGGATGGGAGTTCGCCATCAAGGTTATAATCGTCACCTTCGTACTGCTCCTGTTCGGCGAGATAATCCCCAAGATATTTTCGGCATATTACCCGCTCCGTTTCGCAAGATTCGTCTCGTTTATGTTGCTGGGACTGAAACATTTCCTGAAACCGTTCTCGTTCCTGCTGATAAAATCGGGCAGCGGTATCAACGATAAACTGTCGGGCAAACGCTCACAACTCTCTATCGACGAACTGTCGGACGCCATCGAAATAACGCAGGACCACACCGCGGAGGAGAAGCAGATGCTCTCGGGTATCGTCAGCTTCGTCAATACCGAGGTGGTCGAGATTATGAAGCTCCGCATGGATATGGTCGCGCTCGATATCACGGACGATTTCGCCGCCGTCAAAAAGGTCATAATAGACTCAGGGTTCTCGCGGATACCGGTCTATGCCGAGAATATCGACGATATAAAAGGTATCCTCTACGTTAAGGATATGACCCCGTACATAGGCGAGCCGGACGACTTCCGCTGGCAGGAGCACCTGCGGGCTCCCTACTTCGTGCCGGAGCACAAGAAGATTAACGACCTGATGGAGGAGTTTCAGTCGGGCAAGGTGCATATCGCAATAGTGGTGGACGAGTACGGAGCCACGCAGGGCCTGGTATCGCTCGAGGATATCCTCGAGGAGATTGTGGGCGAAATCTCGGACGAATCCGACACGGATCAACCTACGTTCTACACCAAAATAGACGACCATACCTACGTTTTCGAAGGTAAAACCCACCTTTCGGACCTCGAGAAGGTGCTCGGGCTGAAGGAGGATTTCTTCGAGGAGGTCTCGACCGATATCGAGACCGTGGCGGGTCTCGTGCTCGAACTGCGCCACGACTTCCTCCAGAAGGGCGACAGCGTTACCTACCAGTCGATGCGGTTTACGGTGACCGCGCTCGACGGCCGCCGGATTGATAAGGTGAAGGTGACTATCCTGCCGCCGCCGCAAAGCGAAATATGACGGCCGTCGGCATTGCAGTGGCTGCAAAGGCCGGGGTGGCGCGGTGTCGGGGTGGTGTATATTAGCCGCAGGGCCGGGG
>JAJBVT010000025.1 GCA_020859685.1 Rikenellaceae bacterium | reverse complement strand
GGGTGGGACGGGTGGTTTGGAAACGAAACAGCCGGACCTGTCCCGTGGCACGGATATGCGGCTGTCAGCGACCGGACAGTTTAGAAACGAAACAGCCGGACCTGTCCCGTGGCCCGGCTGCTGCAATGTGGATGGATAGTTAAGATTTACGTGTCCGAAGTACGGACTGAACTAATAATCGAATCGATGGTTATGTTGCCGGCAGTTATCATCCGGCACTAATATATTCTTTATAATACTCCTCCCGGCGGCGAAGACGGTTTAACCGATTTTCCGACGCTGGCAGCCGGAATATAAAGAATGTACCGAACCGCCTGCACCGTGTTACGACCATTCTCGTTAATTATTCACCCGACCTACCCCGTTGGATAATCTCCGTACTTATTTCGAATACTCCGGCAGTGAATTTCGCATAAGCCACCCTGTCCGTCGGATAGATATAGTTGACTACTGTATATGTCACACCGGCCTTCTGGTCCTTGTCTCCGGAGGTAGCGCTTGTCGGAGTAATCCAGGTCACGGCGGCGCCGAATTCATCCTCGAAACTCACCGTCCACCCTCCCGGCACATCGGTAAGAACCATAATTTCCCCGCTTCCCCCATTTGCCGAAAAGGATTCGTTAACCGTACTGACTCCCAGAAAATTAGAGCTGTTATAAACGATATGGTTGATATCGCCTTCTTCGTTTACCAAAAGGTCGTAAGCTATACCGAAATCGTCGTCCGCTGACATGGCATCCTGAACGGTTGTATATCCTTCTCCGTAGATTGCCGTAATATTTACACGGTAGCGGTGTCCGCGCAGATATTCCAGCCTCTCATCGGGATTGTCCGGGTCCTTGAGCCTTAGCGGGAAATAGCGTAAACCGATCTCCGTGCCCTCCGAATCATAAACCGTCCCATACACGAGAAGTGTAAACCTTTGGCCGTTATTATTGGTCCTGTTTACATCCTGTTCAAAGAAGTAGCAGCCGTTCATCACATAATCGTCGGTGATATTACCTATTAACCTGTGTGTAGTTGTCCCCCCTATAATCGACGGCCATACTGTTGGAGTGATAACTTTTCCGGAAGCCATATCGTAATTTTCCGGCGCAGGTATCATATAGGCATTTGCCCCGTAGACGGCCATATATATAGCAGAAAGTTTGAAGTTGGTCAATCCTTCGGCGGGCTGGGCGTCCGACGGCCAGTTAAGGCCCAGGTCGAGTTTGACAAAAGCACATATAAGTTTTACGGTTCCTAAATCGGTATCCCTGTCGATGACCGTAGGAGGAATATAACTCCAGGCCGCTAAATATGTACTGGATACCACCGCAACACTCGAGCCACCACGGGTAAGCTTCTCCCGGACCGAAGCGCGTGTGTCACCTATATTGACACTATTTAATAAGGTATTAATATCGTTGGATGAAAATGACGCCAGAAAA
This sequence comes from Rikenellaceae bacterium, assembly GCA_020859685.1. Classification (GTDB taxonomy): domain Bacteria; phylum Bacteroidota; class Bacteroidia; order Bacteroidales; family Rikenellaceae; genus WRDF01. Next base: position 6,118 of record JAJBVT010000025.1, on the reverse strand, counting down.
TCGACAGAGTACTTCTCGCCGGATTCGCTCCGGGCAAGCCTTATGGTAAACGAACCCTGTCCGTCGACTGCTTGGATTAAATCGGTATGACGGCGGTAGTAAGCGAAAGTCTCCTCTCCTGTATTTTCATTTACCCGGTAAACCAGGGCATCTATCGACGCTACTCGTCTGTCGTCGGCTAAAACGGTGCCCCTCGTAACTGCCGGAGTCACCCAGCCGGAAGAGGAGTAAGGAACCGTAAATTCAATATCCTCCCCGTCCTCCCTTTCGCTCCCGGTAATGTCCGCATCCTCCTTTACGCATGCCGTTATAAACAGTGCCAAAAGGTATACCAGACAGAGTATATTATAATTCACTTTCATCTCTATTCTTATTCACTTCCGGTTAACCGAACCTTTAATTCGAGTACCATCCACTTATCCTAACCGTTATAATATTGGTAAGGTTGCCGGATACCACATGTAAATATTCTACTGCTATATTAGGTTCACCGGCAGGATGAGTTGGCCACCCCGGGTTGTGCGGCTCCAAAGTAATCTCATACTCCACACCGCTGGGCATATTCAATATATTGCCATCAATATCCGGTGCATAATAGTAGTCCATACTCATCTCTTCCCACATTCTGGGGTCAGTGGCATTCGCTATGAATAAATATTGTGGTTTCTCTATTCGGTCGGGATATTTGGAGGGATAAAGGCTCAACCCGTCGGGATGGGTGGTAGAAGCCGTAAGGAGGAATTTATTCAAGGTGGTGGCTTCATATAAATAAGTCTCCGATATATCGAGCCGGTATATTCCGCCGGTAGCATAGTTCTCCTCGTACCCGCTTTGCCATTCGAAGTCATATTCCACATCGTACAGCCAGCTGCGGTGGGCCTGGTCGGGGTCGGGGAAACCCTGGTTTTTAATTGCCGTAATAGTGAATGTGTAATTGTGATTGTGGAGAATATCGAGCCAGTTGCCGTTATTGTCGATAAAATCTATACGGTAGTAGTAGATACCGGTGCCGTTATAATCGACATCATCGGCGCGGGTAACACCCCCTTTTCCCTTCTCGCTGATACCCACCACAAGGCACGGATATTCCATCGGCTCGTATACCATTCCGGGAACCGATGCGTCCGGCGCGTCGGTCTCGAAAGTATATATCGAGGCCACGAACTCCGTTACCGGCGGTTTCATAGTGTACACCATGGGGTCGCTGTTCTTGGTACCGACCGTCGGAATCGAAGGCCCGTGCACCTCGTACTTCCACTCGCCGGCGGAGTAGGTGAAATCTACCGCGTCCCCGTCGGGAATTATCTGCCCGGTGGTATGCCAGTTGTAGAACCGGATGCTGTGGATATCGTACCGGGCCGCCAGACTCACCGTCCCGCCCGCATCGCTTAGCATCACGTCTATCCGCGCCACCATACGGATAAGGGGTATCAGGTTCGGGCCGGTCAGGTCCGCCCCGTCGGAATCGACCGTCACACCTTCCCGCTCGCCCCACATGGGCATATAGATAAATTCGGGGTCGGCAGTGTCGGTAATCCATTTCCCGTCCATGTAGCTGTTGTCGAACGAGTGCATGGTGAGCATCATGCGGAAGTCCTCGAGGGTCAGCCCGTCGTCCGGACCCGCCTCGTCCAGCCCCGCCTGCACGAGTATATCCCCGCAGTTGGCAAGCAGCACTATATGGTACGTTCCCTTACTGGCGCTCACCATATATATCGGGTTGGTACCGTCTTCATTCAGCCCGTACTGCTCGGCTTTTACTATATCCAATAAATCCTTTTGCGTGTCATTGCTGAAAAAGAGTACATAGAGGTCCTTTATCTTATCCTCATGCTCCAGCACCACATACCCGTCGTTCTCTTCCGGCTGGTCGGAGCGGGTCATCTTCAGCTCGAACCTCACAGCACCCGACCCTGCGGAGACGGTATCCTCACCCTCCTTTATACAGGATTGCAGGCACAGTGCAAGTATCGGCACGAGCAGTAACAGGTAATATATATGTATCTTATTGGATTGCATTACTTTTATATTTCAGCTTACGGTTTAGAACTCGGGCTTTACCTCTATAACCCTGAAAGGCGGGAGTTTTACCTGAATAAAATGGTCCCCCTCCCAGATTATCTCCACGTCCAGTACGATATCGTCGCCGTCGTAAACACTGTCTATATCGTTGATTTCCAGTATCTGGTGCATCGGCACCACATAACTGTAAGTATATTGTCCCTGTCCGGTGACCACGAGATTCACGTCGTTGTCATAATCGAAATGGGGTATGTAGAATTTTGCGTAACAGTAGGTAACCTCGTCCACATCCATCAGGTAGGAGGTCTGTACGAAGTAGGCGTTTTCCGGTCCGCGGCCCAGCGTAAAGTCGTAATACTCGGCAAGGTGCTCGATGGTCACGAGCGGGAAAACGGGTTCGGGATCGTTCATCCCGGGGAAATTTCTTAAATAGACGTTCAACGTCCTGTGGGCGCTCATAAAAGCGATGGTATCCTCGGTCGTACCTTTGTCGGCCACGCTCAGCAGCCAGGTTCCGTCGCCGGTGAGCGAACCGCTGCGGGTCCGGGATTTTTTGGCCGTCGACTCCCTCCGGTCCGGTGCGTAGTGCAGCGGGTCGGCGGTCTCGGTATTGGAGTGGTGTATGACGGATTGCCCGAGCGACGAGGAACTGCCGTCATCCGGCATCTCGCTGCGCGAGGCGCTGACGTTGGCCCAGCATATAACATGGTAATCGCCCGGCTCGACCTCCAACTGCACACCCTGAAACTCTTCCAAAGAGGCCTTGTCGACGAACCTCCAGTCGTAGAAATTGTAATTGCGGTCGAACATTACGACGTCGACCATATCTATACGTTCGGCAAATATATCGTCCCCCTCCTCGTCGAAGTACTCGAACCAGAGCATAAGGTTACGGTCCGCGTCGTCCGGACAGTCGTCCCTGTTGTCCTTCACGCAACCGGTAAGGGCGATAAATGACAGAATGAGTATAAAACCCGTTCCTATTGCCTTCATTATACTTTATTTAATAGTAATGGCCTGATACCCGCAGGGGTATAGGGAATAAAAGATACCCGGGCCGCCGACCGTCAGGCCGCAGGCGGCCCGGGTATTTTGATAGATAATCAGTAGACAGAATTAGTCGAACTCGGGAGTAACGTAGTTCACCACCCACGGAGTTACCTTAACTTCCACGTAGATCTGCTCCATATCTTCATTCGGATAGGGAGTTTCGCCAAGGTCGTCTTCATCGAAGGCCAGACCCCTTATCTTATAGACGTTACCGCCTTTGATATTTACCTTGTCACTGCTGGTATCGTCAGTACGGTAACCGGTAATAGTCAGGTATGCTACACCGTCTCCCGACGCACCGATGGTCGCATTCGGGCGAAGGGTACCCGGAGCCGAAGAACCTACCATAACGTCGGTGAGGTGAATAACGATATGCGGCTCCGCACCTGCGTTGGCAAATACGTTGTATGCCCAGGTGTCTTTAACCGGCTGTGCAAGTTTTGCCGAAGTACTGGAAACTGCGGGAGTGTCGAAAAGGAACTCTTCCCAATCCGGGTCATACTCACCAGACGGTGCGACCTGATATTTGGCATAGTCCTGCAGCGCACCGCTTACCCTCCACGGTGCATCGTCGGGTGAAGGAAGAAGGGCCGCGGTGGGAGCCACCTTTTCGTAAAAATTGTGCACATAAATACCGGCTACGGTGTAGGACTGTATTTCGCCCGTACCGAGAAACTGGTCGATCTCCAGACGTGCTATAAGGGGCACGATTTCGAATATGGCCTGCTTAACCACGTTCGGATACCTGGCGATGATAGCGGCGCTGGCCGGTTCGAGTTCCTTGCGACCGTAAAGGTTAGCCCAGTTCACACCGAAGGTCGCCGGGTCTGTCTGGTCGAGGATGTCTACCTCTTCAGCTTCAACTTCCGAAATGTTGGAGTAGCTGGATTTGGCAAAATTGTGGTTGCCGAAAACGTGGACGAACGTAGCCGATTTGCTGATGTCCTCGAAAAGTTTACCCTCCTTAAGCTGTTCAGGGGTAACGGCTCCCGGGGTCGCGGTGTTAGAGATATCGACCATCCGGTAAATAACTCCGTTGTTGTCGGTGAAGAAAAGTTTACCGTCGTTCAGGGTTGTAACGGTAACGCCGTCCTCTATCAGGTTGCCGACATCTGCACGCGATTCGACACCGAGGTCGAACTGGATAAGGATATCGAAGCTGTCCGGCTCGTCCCCTCCGTCGTTGCTGTCCTTACTACAACTTGCCATACCCGCTATAAGCGCCACGGAAGCCATTAATAAATGTTTGATCTTCATGATAATAAAAATTAGTTAATTGGGATAGATTTGCTTTTTATTTGGTTGTTTGGTTTTCGATTCGTTCGGGGTCGTTTTACTATACCGGCAGACTTACGGGTACAGGTCCCCGTTCCGTATCCGGATAACATACATAACTTCTTACATTCGGTCGGGTACAGGTAATCGCTTTCGGATACCTCGCGATATAGTTCCGCAAGGCCGGGCTGAAAGTAACCGGACGGCAGCTCCTGTGAGCCGGTACGGTAACCTCTGTCTAATTTCTTAGCCATGGGGTAGTTATACATTTAAAATGTTATATACTTAATTAGCGTATATATTTAATATCTACGGCCTGCCGGTAATCTTCGCCCGGGGCGGCCTGCTATTATAAACTCCGGGTAATTATTCAAGATGTTTCCGGAGGATGTGCGGCGGTTTTCTTACGGATTATGCCAACTTTAATCGCGGGCCGTATAACCTGCGCAAGTTTACCATCACCGCACAGGGCAAAAGTATCCCTAATCGGGACAATTGTTTTGCCCCGATTCACCATTCTTTTGACGATTTCGACTTTTACTGATTGGCCTTGCGGCTCCTGCCCACTTTGCGCAGGCTGCCGGGCGACTGCCCGAGGTGTTTCTTACAGAAACGTGTAAAGACGTAGATGGAATTGAACCCGTATTTTTCGCTTACCTCCTTGAGGGGCATATCGGTGTAGATAAGTGTGTTGCGAATCATTTCGGCCTTGTGGGAGGTTATCATGGCCGAGGGCGACTGACCCATGATTCGCATGAATTTATTGCGGAAACCGGTCGCGCTCATATTGGCTATACCGGCAAGTTCGCTGACCGAACCGACTTTGGACAGAGTCGAGTAGACAAAGTTCTTGAAGGCTATTTCCGGGCCGAGGATGGGAGAAAAGAACGACGCGAGGTCCGTCTTGTTATAGGACTCCGACAGGATATAGAGCATCTCGTGAACTTTTGCCTCATGGTAACTGCGGGCCGTAAACCCTCTTCGCAGGAAGGGAACGAAACCGTCGAGGAATATCCCCATCTCCTCGTTGACGGGCAGGTAGAATCTGCGGCGCCGGCTTTCGTCCAGAAAATAAGCCAGCCCTGAGAGCCCCACCCCGTCGTATATCTGCTCCTCGGTTTTCAGGCGGCATATCATTACCGTGGCCTCCCGCACGGCCGTCATGGAGAGGAAATCGCCCGGCAGCGCAAGGACGAAGTTGCCCGCCCCGAGTTCCTGCTCTCCCCCGGCGAGCCATAAGAAACGCACCCTGCCGCAGATTACGAACAGCAGCTCCGGGTAGATATGCCGCCGGTCGTAAACCGCTCCGGGGGCCATGTCGGCAAGCTCCGCGACAGGCTCCTGGTCGGTTTTCTGCCGGGACGGCTTTTCCTCGGGTTCGTTATATACGCTCTTAAAAGGCATCGTGATCTGTATCTGCACTGACCGGGATTCACCCGGCGAGTCAAGTCCACTATCCGGCGGAGACCGGGCTTCCTCGCCCGCAAAGTTATGAAATAATCTCCGGGTACGGACCGCAGTACCGGATTCCGGTAATTCCCCTGGCTGATATACGGTTTCCGTAAAATTGCTTCCGGGGCTGTTTTCTGCACCAAACCCTCGCGGAGGCGTTACGATACCGTCCGTTCATCTGCAGCCGGGCCTGCTTCCGGAAAATCGCAATACGCGTTCCGTTTTACCCGTCGCGGCTATTTATACATATTTAACGCTATGGGGACATCAGACGTCCGTCCCGCCGGTGGCGGGGGGATGCTGGCAGGGAGCTGGCAGG
>JAJBVT010000077.1:12530-36620 GCA_020859685.1 Rikenellaceae bacterium | reverse complement strand
GCCGCCTTGCCGCCTTGCCGCCTTGCCGCCTTGCCGCCTTGCCGCCTTGCCGCCTTGCCGCCTCATTTTTTCCCGTAAAGGTAGCCAAAATCCGGCCACGGTGGTCCCGGCGGTGCATTCAATTAATCTTTTATTAACCGAAACCGCGGGCAGGCAGCGAGTTGTAATCTGCGGAAAACCTTGCAGGTTCGGAAAATATGTTTTACCTTTGCAACCCCGTGGAGGAATCTCTTATGAGAACGAAAGGGTCCGTAATATTCCCCGCGTTAATGAAACAGGCACAGAAAAATGGATAATCTTATCAGAATCGCCCAGGAGGCGATGTGGGAAAAGAAGGAGGTACCTTCTTTCAAAAGCGGCGATACCATCACGGTTTCCTACCGTATCATCGAGGGGAACAAGGAGCGTGTTCAGAGTTTCCGCGGTGTGGTTATACAGATTAAAGGCAGCGGTTTGACCAAGATGTTCACCATCCGCAAAATCTCGAACGGGGTAGGCGTGGAGCGTATCTTCCCGCTCTACTCGCCGCATATCGACAGTATAGAGGTCAACAAGAGGGGTGTCGTGCGCCGCGCGCGTATCTACTACCTGCGTAACCTTACAGGTAAGAAGGCCCGTATCAAGGAAAAAAGGATGCCGGTGGCTGCGAAATAGGCGAGCCGAAAGAGACATAGATGCCGCCTTCCCGTTTTACGGGGAGGCGGTTTCGGTTTTGGGAGTGTGACGCATCCGTACGCCGGTGCCCGGATTGCCAAACGGGAGAGGTTAGTGCCGGGGCCGGTGTCGCCGGGAGAACTAAACGAAAAGTGATGCCGATTTTACGAGTTAGGCTCGAATCGAATAAAAGCCGTCAGGCCTCGGCCCGAAGGTTCGGGTTAAATGTATATATTTGTAGAACGACGCACCGGCCGTGGCGCCGGAAGTTCCGGCAGGGAAACGGGGTATGGTCGGCCCGGACGGTTGGGGGTTGGACCTTCCCGTAAGCTCGACGGGGAATGCTCCGGACGGTTCGGGGCGGAGGTTTCCCGTTATTTCGGTTGTGGAGCGTCCCGGACGGTTGGGGGTCGGAACTTCCCGTGAATGCGGCCGGAGGAACAGAGCCGCGGAACGGACTGGGGACGGCATCCGGCAAACAATTTAGGTAACTGTTTACATTTTATACTTCAAATTTTTAGCGGCCCGCAGCCCCGCCCCGGCGGGACGCACGTCTGAAAAGAGGGACAAGCTTTTCCTTTGAGTAGTAATATGTATACAATTACCGAATTTTAAAAGTACCCGCTATGGTATTGCAGATACTCCTGATAATTTCCATTATCCTGCAAATAGTTGCGGCGGCCATTGCCGTCCGGCTGATGATGCGGACGAAGTATAACTTCTCGTGGATACTCTTTACCGTCGCCCTGACGGCGATGGTGGCAATCCGCTGTGCCGAATATGCGCAGGTGGTGTGGGACAGGGAGTTCAACGTGCCGCAATATTTTTTCGTCTGGATGGGGGTGCTTACCTCTCTCTGCTTCGCGGTGGGGATTTTCTATGTCCAGAAGATTTTCAACTGGATAGACCGTATCAACCACCAGCAGAGAATAAGCGAAAAACGGATTCTGAACACCGTCCTGCGCACCGAAGAGAAGGAGCGCCTGCGGTTTTCCAAAGAGCTGCACGACGGGCTCGGTCCGCTGCTCTCGTCGGCCAAAATGTCCCTGTCGGCCCTCGACCGCACCGGTATGGGCGAAGACAAGAAGGAGCTGCTCGACAATACCAACTACGTTATCGAAGAGGCGATACGGTCGCTCCGGGAGATATCGAACAATCTGAGCCCCCACATACTCAACGACTTCGGACTCGGGCGCGGGGTGGCCAATTTTATCAATAAATTACCGGCTAAGGGCGATATCCGCATCGATTACGACACCAACCTGCGGGGCGAGCGGTTCGACACCGACGTGGAGGTGATACTCTACCGGGTTATTTGCGAGCTGATTAACAACAGTATAAAACATTCGGGCGGAAGCGGGATAACCCTTTCGCTCTGGTACCGCGACGAGGTTCTCGGGCTGGACTATTCGGATAACGGCCGGGGTTTCAACCATGCGGCTATGGCCGACGTCGGGATGGGGCTGTCCAATATCTCATCGCGAATATCGTCGCTCAAGGGCACTTGCCATATCCGCAGCGGCAAGGGCAGCGGTATGACGGCCGAAATCAGGATTAACCTCAAAGATTACGATGGAAGAAAGGGATCAAAATAACAGGGTTATAATCGTCGACGACCACGCCCTGTTCCGACGCGGGCTTAAGGGCCTTCTCAACGCGAGCGGCGCCTGCACGGTGGAGGCCGAAGCGGCGGACGGGGAGGAGTTTCTCGCGCTTCTGGACACGTACCGGGCCGACGTGGTGCTGCTCGATATCGACATGCCCCGAAAGGACGGTATTACGGCCGCGGCCGAAGCGCTGGCCCTCAAGCCCGGGCTGAAAATAATCACCCTCTCGATGCACGGCGACGACGATTACTATTTCAAGATGGTTTCGCTCGGGGTCAAGGGATTCCTTCTGAAGAACTCGGAAATCGACGAGGTGATAGCGGCCATCGACACCGTGGCGCGGGGCGGTAGCTTCTTCTCGCAGGAGTTGTTGCAGAACCTTGTCGGCAGCCTGCGCACTTCGCGCGTCCCGGAAGGCGAGCAGGACACGGACACCCTCTCGGAGCGTGAGCGCGAAATCCTGCTGCTGATTTGCCAGGGCCACTCGAACCATGAAATCGCCGATAAATTGTTCATATCCAAACGCACCGTGGATAAGCACCGGGCGAACATTCTCGACAAGACCAACTGCCGCAATACCGCGAACCTCGTGGTTTACGCCATAAAGAACAATCTGGTCGAAATCTGAAGCGGGTATAATTCGCCGGATTGATGCAACAGGCTGTTAACGACAGGTTCGCGCCCATTAGTGAGGCGACCTCCGGTGATTATGACGATATTATGGCCGTGTGGGAGGCATCGGTAAGGGCTACGCACGGTTATCTCGCCGCAGAGGATATCGATTATTACCGAATCTGTGGCAGGGAAGCCCTACCGCAGATTGAGGTCCTGCGAGTTTACCGCACCGCTGCGGCCGTGGCGGGTTTTTACGGGGTGAACGGCCGGCATCTGGAGCTGCTTTTTGTATCTCCGGCATGTATCGGCTCCGGAATCGGCAGCGCGCTGTTCGACCATGCGGTTACCTACTGCGGGATAGATTCGTTGGAGGTAAACGAGCAGAATCCCCGCGCCCGGATGTTCTACGAACGGAAAGGGTTCCGGTTCTCCTCACGCTCCGAAACGGACCCTTACGGGAAGCCTTACCCGATACTGACGCTCGTTAAATAGACGGGTACCGCCTTCCTCCCTTTCCGCTGAGACGAGGTAGGTAGGTTTACCGCCCAGACCGTATAAGAGATCCCCGCCGTCGGCCGACGGCGGGGATCTCTTATAGGCAGTAGTCGGCCGATGCGGAACGGTCACGACGAGTTTTTACTTTACGGCATTGCTGAACTCACCGGAGAGGTGCAAGTTTTGCATGCCTCCATTATGTAAGGTGGTCGTTGGTCCCACTAACCGCGCCTTGTACTGAAACGGGGATTTAACGGCCCTATCGAGTTATAGTTTTTCGCCGTAAGCCAGGTCGCCCACATCGCCCAGTCCGGGTACTATATACGATTTGACGGTAAGCTCCGCGTCCACGGCCGCGCACCAAATTGTGGTGCTCTGCTTGGGCATATGTTTTTTTGTGTATATTACTCCCTCTTCGCTTGCGATAATGGAGGCTACGTGGGTATGCCGCGGAAGGCCCGCGTGTTCTACCAGCGCCTTGTAGGTTTTGACGAGCGATATCCCCGTGGCGAGCATCGGGTCTACCAGAATAAGTACCTTGTCGGTCAGGTCGCAGCTCGATATGTATTCCACGTTCACTATGAACGTGCCGTCCTTGCTGTATTTCCTGTATGCCGAAACGAATGCGTTCTGGGCGTCGTCCATATAGTTCAGAAACCCCTGATGGAATGGTATGCCCGCTCTTAGAATGGATGCAATGACAACCTGATCGGTCGGCAACTGTATCTCTGCCTCCCCGAGCGGGGTTTCGATAGTCTCGGGAGAGTAGGCGAGTGTTTTACTAATCTCGTATGCCATGACTTCCCCGACCCTTTCGAGGTTGCGGCGGAAACGCAGACTGTCGTTCTGTATACCAACGTCGCGCATCTGCCTTACGAATTTGTTAAGTATGGTATTTTCTTTATCGAGAATATGCAGCATCGGACACAGGGGCTTTTATTATTTGTAAAAATAATAAAAAACCGGCGATACCCCAAATAGTTAACAGGAATATTATTCATATTCAGGCACTCGTGGACCGGGTGCAGGCATCGGTTTCGCTCTGCTTTACTCCGCGGTTAATTCCCGTGGCGGAATGTCGCCCGCCCTCCAGCGGTGGACGTTCCGGACTATATCCATTACGTAGTCTTCCTCCCGAATCGCGAAATATGCCGGATGCCATGCGTCTTGCGTAAAGTTTTCCGCCGACCGGATAATAATGGTTACGGACCGGGGAAACATACGGTTCCATATCGGATGGTATCGCAAAGTCTCTCCGGTCGAAGTATCGCAGCGTATTGCCGAATATTATAACATCGGCATCGGCCAGTGCGATTTGCGACAGAAGCAGTTCCATATTCGCCGCGCAATGGCGTCTTATTTCGTTATCGTAAGACCGGCTTTCGCCCAGTTCCTTTTTTACATTTATGAACGCGATTCGTTTCAGGCTGTCGAACAGACCGGGATAATGGTCCGGATTCGACAGGTCGGGAAAGTCGTACCACCCGCATCCGGCCCCATTCAGAATGCCCCAGGAGGTGTATATAAATCTTTTATAAAAAGTCGTGTATTTGACACCACGTACCCACTCCTCGTCGTGAAAGCACCACTGATAGCGCCAGTTATATTCGGCCTGAGAGTTCGGTTCCTTGCAAATCCAGAGTAGTTTTAACGGTTCGCCGAAATATCTCTTGGGATCTATTACGCCGTCCACGGCCACATACCCCTGCTCGTTACCCAAGGCCCAAATCCGTTTATCGAGTTCTTTGCAACGGGTGGTAAATATGCTGAGGTCCATATTCTTAGCTGCGTGAGCAATTAATAGAGGAAATTATTGAACGGATACCGGCCGCTGTGTATTTCACGTACCATTACGTACAGGTCCTTGCGTAGTTTGTCGATATTGATTTTCTCCCGTGCCGAGATAAATATGCAGGGTGTGTTAGCCTTCGCAATCCACGACTGTTTCAGCTCGTCGAGAGTCATATTCTCCCTGGTGGCCGGAGTCAGGTCGTCCTCGTCCTTGAGAACGAACCGGTAGGCGTCTATCTTATTGAATACAAGGAACACCGGCTTGTCGCCCGCGCCTATCTCCTGCAAAGTCTGTTTCACCACCTCGATATGCTCCTCGAAATTGGGGTGCGAGATATCGACCACATGCAGCAGCAAGTCCGCTTCACGCACCTCGTCGAGCGTGGATTTGAACGACTCCACCAACTGGGTCGGCAGTTTACGGATAAATCCGACGGTGTCCGACAACAGGAACGGCAGGTTGTCCAGCACCACTTTCCGGACCGTGGTGTCGAGCGTGGCGAACAGCTTGTTTTCGGCGAACACCTCGCTCTTGCTGATAAGGTTCATTATCGTGGACTTACCCACGTTCGTATAACCCACCAGCGCCACCCGCACCATGTTGCCGCGGTTGCCGCGCTGGACGGCCATCTGGCAGTCTATCTTCTTCAGTTCTTCCTTGAGTTTGCTGATGCGGTTGCGGATAACGCGGCGGTCCGTCTCTATTTCACGTTCCCCGGCCCCGCCGCGGGTACCCGTTCCGCCCCTCTGCCTCTCGAGGTGGGTCCAAAGCCCCGTCAGGCGCGGCAGCATATATTCGTACTGCGCGAGCTGGACCTGCGTTTTGGCGTATGCGGTCCGGGCGCGCTGTACGAAGATGTTGAGTATCAGGTTTGTCCTGTCCAGTATGCGGCACTTGAGCATCTTCTCGATGTTGCGTGTCTGCGACGGCGACAGTTCGTCGTCGAAGATAACGGTGCCGATGCCGTATTGCTCGGCATAGAGGGATATTTCTTCGAGCTTACCCGGACCCATATAGAGGCGGGAATTGGGCGTCTGGAGTTTCTGGGTGAACCGCTTCACGGTCTCGATTCCGGCAGTGGTCGCGAGGAACTCCAGTTCGTCGAGGTACTCGGTCACCTGCGCTTCGTCCTGCCGGTCGCGTACCACCGAGGCGAGCACCGCTTTGTCCAGGTCCCTCTCTTCTGCTATTTCGTTTTCTGTCATAAAACTTCTTTTTTTCCGGTATGGGGTGGCAGTCCGGTTCTCAAGCCTTGGGCCAATAATCCCTTACCCAGGTATTCATTACTCTTTATTGTCCGGTCGCTACCGGTGCCGTACTTCGTCGAGGCAGTATCGAAATCCGGGGCCATAATTCCCCGGGTTGCAAACCGCCGCCGTCCGGCCCGGTCGATATAAAAAGGCATCCCCGTATTCGGGGACGCCTCTATATATATTTCAGTCCGAGACTATTTTAATTCCTGTTTGTCCCGTCCGGTATCGTTTCCATACTCCGACTGACCGACTTTAGTGCGGCCTCACAGCCCGCAATATACAGTTTTGTGGTCGGCTTCGGGGCCGAGTATCCACCTCCGTCTAATTGAGCTGGAAGTCTATCGGCAGGTTGAACCTCACGCGGACCTCTTTGTTCTGCTGCTTCCCCGGGGTCCATCCCGGTGAAAGTTTCAGAACCCTCTCGGCTTCCTCGGCAAGCGTACGGTCGGGTGCCGACAGGATTTCGATATTGGACAGCGAACCGTCCGTCTCGATAACGAAGGTCAGGATAACTTTCCCGTCTATCCCGTTCTGAGCCGCCGCACTCGGGTAGACCAGTTTGCTCATTACCCAACTGCGGAACTTGGATAAGTCGCCCCCTTCGAAGGTCGGCATCTGCTCGACCGACAGGAACGGGTCGTTACCTACGCCATCTTCTTTTTTGTTGATGGGGGGCGGAAGGTAGATGTGCTCCTCGTCAAACTCATCGAAGTTGAGCGACACGTTGATATTCGCGTTGTTGTCGACCACGTTGAAATACTCCGCCTGTACGGCGAAAGTCTTCGCCACCGGGTCCGGCGTCGGTTGTTCCGGAACGGCTATCGGCGGCAGTTCGGTGAATCCGGCCGAAATGTGCATATCGATCTTCTCGATATGCTTTTCATTCTGGCTCCAAGCGAACGCGCCGATTACGAGACATAACGCGCCGATAAGGCCGATTTCAAAAAACAGTCCCCTAATCTTATTAAGGTCTGCGCCGGGTGATTTCTTAGTTTCCATATCAAAGAATTTAGTGGTTAAAGGTGTTTTCCCTGTAACTCCACTTCTTCCGTCGCGACCCGAATCTGCCTTGTGGGCATCTTCCGGGACCGTTCCGGTCGTTGTGGGACTAAATTCCCCCCTATGGTATTGTAACGGCGGCCGCACTTCCGAAAAACCCGTTCCATTTGCTAAGCCCCGTCTCCTGCGGTTGCCACCGTCCCGGTGTCTGACCGTCGGTTGTTCCGACCTTACAAGGTTAGCCAGCCTTCCGCTCTCCCTGTGTCGGTATATAACCGGTATCCGTTTCGGAGCCTTTTGCGGTAATACGCGGTCCTTTTGCCTGTTCCCCGTATACCTTACGACTACTCCGTCGGGATAACCCGATATTTTATGTATTGGCCGTAAAGGCCTTTCAGCCTTAGTTGAGCTGGAAGTCTACCGGAAGGTTAAACTTCACACGAACAGCGGAGTTACGCTGTTTGCCCGGAGTCCACTTCGGAGACTGTTTGAGAACCCTCGTGGCTTCTTCCGACAGCGAACGGTCCGGAGAAGAGAGAATCTCGATATTTGTCAGCGTACCGTCCCTTTCGATTACGAACGAGAGAATAACCTTACCCTGAATGCCGTTCTCGGCGGCGATTGTCGGGTAAACCAGCTTGCTCATTACCCAGCTGCGGAACTTCTGAAGGTCCCCGCCTTCGAAGATGGGCATCTGTTCCACCACGATAAACGGTTCGTCGGTCGCGGCGGCCTCCTCTTTCCTCTCCACGGTCGGGATAATGATTGATTCTTCGTCGAACTCATTGAAAGTAAGTTCGGTGGAGATTTTGGTGTCGTTCTTCACGATGTTCAGCACGTCCGAAACCACGGCGATAGTCTGCGCTACCGGCTCGGGCGGTTTCTGGTCCTGCCTTGTAATCTCCATGATGTCTTCCTCTACCGGAGCTACCTGCATATCGATTCTCTCGATAACTTTTTCGCTCTGGCTCCATGCGAACATACCGATCATCAGGAGCAGGGTAGCCGTGAGCCCGATCTCGTAAAACAAGCCCCTCTTGTTCTCGAGGTCTGCTTTAGGTGTTTTTTTTAGTTCCATTATAGTTGTTTTAGCTTCGTTATTTCAAATCCCGCCGAACCGCCTCCTCCTGCCGAACCCATCGCAAATATCGTGCTGATAGTGGTTTAGCGTACCTGTCGGGGCATGTGTCGTCCTGCTACAAATATATGCAAGAATAAATTAAAAAAAAAGTGTGGCGGAAAAAAAGTGGTCCCGTCCCGAGGCGGCCGACCCTGCGGCCGTACCACGGATGTCCGCGAATCACCTCCCCGTCCGATGGGAAATCCGGCAACGGTTCGGCTCTCAGAGGGTTATAATATTATCCAGCAGATTGTTGAACACCGGGAAAAACCGGCGGAAAAGCACGGTTAGCAGTATCACCAGGGCCGCGATGTAAAGGCCGATAAAGATTGTGTTCAAAACCGGATGGTCGCTTTCGGCCTGTTCGTAATCCTTTTTCATGGCCGGGGAAATTTGGTTGTTATTATTGTCGGGAAACCGCAGCCTCCCTGTTTTTTCCACCGCCGGGATAAACCGGAATGTCTTTAAAAACGGAAGGGGTTGAAACCATACGACCCGCGGAACTTCCCGTCCACCTTGTTCACCCTCTCCGCTTCCCGGTAGGGAATATCGATCAATACCCCTTCCTTCTATTCGAATTTAACAAAAATTAGTCGTAAAACAAAATTTTATACCTTATAAATATACACTGTTTCGGTTTAAGAAACCGGGCTGGTATCGTCCACGGGTGGATGGGAGAAATTCCCGTGAGGATTTTGCGGAATCGCTCTTTATTATTATATTTGCACCCTGCAACGAGGGGGATTAGCTCAGTTGGCTAGAGCGCTTGCATGGCATGCAAGAGGTCACCGGTTCGACCCCGGTATTCTCCACCAGTTCAAGGCCGTGCCTCAGGGTATGGCCTTTTTGGTTTTTTTATGACGATAATTTAGTTTTACTGTGCGGTACCGGGCGTCTTCGTTATGCCGGTGGCCCGGCAACCTTTCAGGGGTGGCAGCAATCGGCAACTCGGCAGGAAGGGTGGGATGTCTAACCGGCATAGCGGCGTTTATCGCGCCGGGCTTTATGATATCACTGCCTTTCCGCAGAAAAGAAGGGAAAAATGACGACTATTGACGGAGAACTGAAAATTCCGCTTTTCGGAAAGACCCTGCCGCAGTTACAGGGTATTGTCGCCGAGCTCGGCATGCCGCGGTTCACGGCCGGGCAGTTGGCCTCGTGGCTCTATTCGAAGCGGGTCGCTTCGTTCGGCGAAATGTCCGATATTTCGGTCCGAAACCGGGGAATTCTGGAGGAGAACTATGTGGTGGGGCTTATGCCTCCGGAGAGAGTCAGCTGTTCGGCGGACGGGACGAAAAAGTATCTGTTCCCCGTCACGGGGGCCGGGTATATCGAATCGGCCTATATTCCCGACCGCGACCGGGCCACGCTCTGCGTCTCCTCGCAGGTGGGCTGCCGGATGGGCTGCCTGTTCTGCATGACGGGTAAGCATGGCCTTTCCCGCAACCTCACGGCGGGCGAAATTCTGAATCAGGTGGTCTCCGTCCCCGAGTCGGACACCCTTACCAATATCGTCTACATGGGCATGGGAGAGCCGCTCGACAATACGGACGAGGTTCTCGCGTCGCTCGAAGTGCTTACCTCTCCGTGGGGGTTCGCATGGAGTCCGACCCGGATTACGGTATCCACCGCCGGGCTGGCCGGGGGATTGAAACGTTTAATCGAGGAATCGAGGGTCCACCTGGCCGTGAGCCTTCACAACCCGTTCCCCGACCAGCGGGCCGAACTTATGCCCATAGAGCGGGGGGCGCCCGTGGCCGGAATCGTAGAATTATTGAAGGGTTACGACTGGAAGGGACAGCGGCGGCTGAGTTTCGAATATATTTTGCTGGAGGGTATTAACGACTCTCCGGCCCATATCAAAGGGTTGGCCAGACTGCTGGACGGACTGAGATGCCGTATCAACCTGATACGGTTCCACAGGATACCCGGTTCGCCGTTTTACAGTCCTGGCGACCGTGCGGTGGAGGCGTTCCGGGACGCGCTGTCGGCCAAAGGCATAACCACGACCGTCCGGGCTTCGCGCGGCGAGGATATACAGGCCGCGTGCGGGCTTCTTTCCACCAGGGCCAAATAGTCCGGGGTCGGTTCCGCGGCTGCTGATGCGGCGGTGTGTACTGCCGTGCCGACCGGAACTGTTTTTCCACCATACTTAATCATCCAAGAGAGGAACTTTATCACATAGCACGCCAGAACGAGCGTTGCCGATTACCGACAGGATATGGTAAACATTGTCTTGTTTATCAGTACGTAATCCCGCCGAAGCATACGGTATGAAACGGATATTATAGCCGATAGCCGACACCATAGTTTTGCGGCTTCGCAGCGGTATCGTATGAGCAGGTTTTCCGTCCCATAGAGATGAACAGCCCTGCCGTAAAGTACCGATGCCGTCTCCTGGTGGCGGTATACCGCTTTCTGGTCTTCACGGGCTGGCCCACCGCCGGTCGCATTACTGTTCCGGTCTGCGTCTGCCGTCGCCTGTTTCTGGATTCCGGACTCCATGTTTCCATCCTCCATTCATTGTTCGCCGTGCATCGTAATCAGGTCCGCCGTTTCGGTTCCCTCCGTCTCGTCAGGTATTACATATTCCGTTTCTCCCCTTTATTATGTATTATATATTCTGCTTTTTGCTCCCTGAGGGTTATATCCCGGCCCGCTGGTTTTCCTTGCAGGTTATTAAGTACTACATATTCAACTCCCCGAGCGCCCTATCCCGGCCCCCGGTTCGGTTTTACCCTCCACAGCTTCCGTATTCGTGCCGTGCCTTTTATAGTCCCCGGTCCCGGCGGCTATTTACGAATGGATATACGGCACCCCGGTATCGCCCGGCCGGTACGAATCGTAGACCGACGCCGCCATATTGCCGGGCAGTGGGGCCCACATCCGGTACTTCTGCCGCTGGGCGGCGGGCACTGAAAACAAGTAGTGCAAAATTTCACCTTGAAAGATTTTCACGGGCTAAGAGAGCGATTTCCCGGAATATATTTTCCGGGTCCCGAGAGCGGTAGCCGGACCGAATAATATTCGTAACTTTGCCGCCGATGTCGATCAGAAAATTAGCCGGGCAGACGGCCGTTTACGGTATCAGCAGCATCGTGGCGAGGATGCTGAACTACATGCTTACGCCCTATCTTACGCGTGTCCTCTCCACGGGGCAGTACGGCGTAATCACGGACCTGTACGCGCTGATTCCGTTCGCGCTTGTGGTGCTTACGCTGGGCCTCGAATCGGGCTACTTCCGGTTCGCCGGGAAGGCGGCCGACGGGCCGGAGAAGGACCGGGTATTTTCGACCGCATGGGCGGCCGTGACGGGGATGGCGATGCTGTTCTTAGGGCTGGCGCTACTGTTCAAGGGCGATATCGCCCGGGTGACGGGCTACGGCGAGCATCCGTCGTGGGTAATGATGACCGCCGGGATAGTGGCCCTCGACGCCTTTATGGCCGTACCCTACGCGCGGCTGCGGGAGCAGGGGCGGGCGAAGGCCTACGTGGTGGTGAGGTGCGCCTCGGTGGTGCTGACTATTATACTCTGCGTGTTCTTCTATTCGGGCCTTCCGGCGATGGGCCTTTATGAGGCCGGGTTCGGGCCGGGATATTACCTGCTCGCCAACCTGACGGTCAGTTTCCTGACAGTGTTTATGCTCCTGCCCACTCTGCGGGGCGTGAGGTTTTCGCCGGGCCGCAGGGTGCTGGGTGCTATGCTCGTTTACAGCCTGCCGCTGCTTCTGAGCGGCATAGCGGGGACTGCCAACGAGTTTATTGACCGGCAGATGATAAAATACCTGATGCCGGCCGATATCTCGATTCAGGCACTGGGCGTTTACGGGGCGGTGGTGAAGATAGGTGTAATACTACTGCTCTTCACGCAGATGTACCGGCTGGCGGCCGAGCCGTTCTTTCTGGCCGATTTCAAAAAGGACGATTTCGTAAGGACGAACGCCGAGGCGATGAAGTATTTTATAATCGTGTCGGTGGGAATATTCCTCGGTATAACGCTCTATACGGACCTGTTCGAACTGCTTATCGGTCCCGATTTCCGCGAGGGAATTTATATCCTTCCCGTGGTCCTGCTGGGAAATATACTGACCGGGGTGGTGCTGAACCTCTCGTTCTGGTATAAACAGATGGGCCGGACGGGGTTCGCCCTGCTGGTAACGGGGACAGGCCTTGTGTTTACGGTGGTGTTCAATATCTTGCTCGTACCCTCGCTCGGAATCTACGGTGCGGCGCTGGCCAGGCTGATATGCGAGGTAGCGATGGTGGTGCTCAGCTATGCGCTGAACCGGCGTTACTGCCCCACGCCATACGACCTGAAACGCATCGGGACCTATGTGGCGGCAGGCGCGGTTATTTACGGTGCTGGTATGCTGACTGCGGACCTTCCCCGTGTTTTGAAATATTTGCTTAATTTAGCGTTCCTTTGCCTGTACGGGGCGTTATTTCTCCGGACGGAACATATCGACCTTCGGGCCTTGGCGCGGAGACGACAGTAAACTTTAAAGAAGAATGAAAGTAAGGGTGATAAACCGGTCGGCGTACGACCTCCCGAAATACGAATCGGCGTTGGCGGCGGGTCTCGACGTACGGGCCAATATTGAGGAAGCCGTCACTATCGGACCGCTCGGGCGGGCGACGGTACCGACGGGCCTGTATGTCGAGATACCGGCGGGTTACGAGATACAGGTGCGTCCGCGCAGCGGTATGGCGGCAAAACACGGCCTTACGGTGCTAAATTCGCCTGGAACCATCGATGCCGATTACCGCGGCGAGATAAAGATTATACTTGCCAACATATCGCCGGACAGTTTCGTGCTAAACCCGGGGGAGCGGATAGCGCAGTTGGTACTTGCGCGTCACGAGCGGGCCGAGTGGGAAGAGTGCGACGGACTGACGGAAACCGCGCGCGGAGCCGGTGGTTTCGGGCATACGGGCAGGAAGTAAAAAATCCGGCTACGGCCGGCCGCTGGTGTTTATTACGATGGGCCGTTTAGAAACGGCTTGAATGCCGCGGCAGGGTCGGACGGCAGGAAGTTGGCGGCTGGTCGGTAACCGGTAGTCGCTTACGGCGGGCCGCATATGCGGGAACAGCAGCCGTTCGGAACCGCGCTACCCGTCCCGGTGGCCGTCAGGGGGAAGGATAAATTTTGAACAGGATACCTCGACGGGTAGATAGCCGGGCAATAAAACCGGCCGGTTGCGGTTTGGTATTTGGATATGCCGCACGGCGGGAGACCGGAAAGGGTAGTCGGAATCGCCCGGCCGTGAAAGCGAGATAATAAATGTTTACACTAAGATAATAGAGTACGTCCGCTCAGCAGAGGTGCGGCCCGCCGGTGGCGGGGGAGCGGGACGCTAAAAAAGTAGTGTAAAGTTGTTACCAGAAATTTTAAAATGCGTTTTGCGGAGGTCATAGGGCAGCGGGAGCTGAAAGAGAAACTCGTGCGGGGAGCCGCGGCGGGCCGGTTCGGCCATGCCATGCTGTTCTCGGGCAGGAGCGGCCACGGGACTCTGCCGCTGGCGCACGCCTTCGCGCAGTATCTCAACTGCGACGCTCCCGCGGACGGGGATTCGTGCGGGGTTTGCGCCTCGTGCGTGAAGATGGCGTCCCTCGCCCATCCCGACCTGCATTTCGTCTTCCCGGTGGCCAACACTTCGCGCGGGTCGGTTAAGCCCACAAGCGATATGTTCCTTGCCCAATGGAGGGAATTGTACTCCTCCGCCGGGGGGTATTTCGGCGAGGCGGACTGGTACCGGGCCATGAATATCGAGAACCAGCAGGGCATAATCTCGCGCCACGAGGCTGATGAGGTAATCCGCAAGCTGTCGTTCAAGCCATTCGAGAAGGGATACAAGGTGATGATTGTCTGGCTTCCTGAAAAGATGAGGGTCGAGGCGGCCAACGGGCTGTTGAAAATCCTCGAGGAGCCGTGGGAAAAGACCCTTTTCCTGATGGTGAGCGAGGCCCCCGCGAAGCTGCTTCCGACCATAATCTCACGCCTTCAGGAGGTACATGTACCCGGAGTGGACGATGCGGATGTGGCGGGATACCTTTCGGCTAAGTTCGGCAAGACGGGCGATAAGGTGGACCATATAGTACGTCTTGCGTGCGGCGACCTGCTGGAAGCGGCCAGGCTGGCGGACGGGGGCGGGGACTCCGGGGAGGAGTATTTCGAACTGTTCGCCGCCCTGATGCGCCTGTCGTACAATGACCGCCATATGGAGCTGCTCGACTGGGGCGACCGGGTGGCGGGTATGGGGCGGGAACAGCAAAAGCGGTTCCTCGCCTACTCGATGCGGATGCTGAGGGAGAATTATATGATGAACGCCGGGATGGACGGAATAACGTACGTATGGGGCGGGGAGCTGGAGTTCAGCCGCAGGTTCAGCCCCTTTATCGGCAACCACAACATAGAGGCGCTGGCGGCCGAGATAGAGCAGGCCGTGGCCCAGATAGGGCAGAACGGCAACCCGCGCATAATCTTCCCGCACTTCGCACTGGCGGTGAGTAAACTCATAGTGCGCAAATAACCGGGCGGGAATGGCGGAAACGGCGGTACTCCTATTGGGAAGCAACCTCGGGGACAGGGAGGCAAACCTGCTCCGGGCCGGGGAGCTTATCGGACGCCGGGCAGGGAATATAGCCGTGGCCTCGGGCATCTACGAGAGCCTGCCGTGGGGCGAGGTCGCAGGCGAGGACGGGAAGGATGCCGGGCCGTTTATGAACCGGGCGCTGGCGGTGGAGACCGCTCTCGGGCCGGAAGAGCTGCTCCGGGTGGTGAAGGGTATCGAAACCGAAATGGGCCGCGCCCCACGGGCCGTGCAACGGAACGGCTCGGGCGGACATCTTTACAGTTCGAGGATAATTGATATAGATATAATCTATTACGGGGACCGGGTGGTGGACTTGCCCGATTTGCAGGTGCCGCATCCCCTTCTGGCATGCCGGGAGTTCGTACTCCGGCCGCTTGCCGAGATTGTGCCCGCGATGAAGCATCCGGTTACGGGAATGACCCCGGCGGAGATGCTCCTCGGGTTGAAAAATTAACGCCTATGCGATTTTTAAAACATATCGGGAAATATGCCGTGGCCGGGTCGGTGCTGACCGCGCTCTTCGCTCCGGGATGCGAGAGCGTGGATACCGACCTCACCTGCAAAGTGATGGGATACCTCCAACTGCCGGACGCAGACAGTATAATTCCCTATACCCCGTGGGTGGATGTCTATTTCCACTACGCCGACACGGCCACATGGCAGGTCGACTCGTGGGACGACGCAAGGCAGGGTATCGCCACCAGCCGGACCGGCGAGAAGCGCCAGCCCGACGGGATGGGAACATACGACAGGGAGGAGAACGTAATAGTGCTCGGCCCGTTCACCGAAGGGCCGGTGATGCTCATTGCCTACGACAGCGAACGGCATACGGATAAATACGACAGCGAAATGTACGCATGGCGCGAGGTGGATATTCAGGCGGGGATATCGCAGCTGAAAATCAGGCTGGTATTCAATCCGGAGAAGAGGTCGTACGCGCTGCCCCGGTACGGAGCCGGAAGCTGGGACAAGGCGCGCTGGTACTACATTGAGGATAGGTGGTATGTAGCCAACGACAACCCGTACGGTATCGAGGAGGACGATGAAGAAGAGGACGACGGTTCGGTCGAGGGTGACGATGGCGCCGGGGACGATGATGGCGGTGATAGCGGTGACGATACGGGCGGAGACGGTTCTGGTGACGACGGCTCCGGCACAGGGCGGTGAGGGAGCAATGTGAACGGTTCGGGCGACGGTTCGGGTACGGTCGGGGGCGGCAATGGGGACGGCGCGTGCTAAGGGTCCGGTACATGTGGGTGGCGGCTTGATGGTTACGGCTCGGTCGGCGATGATGGTAGCAGGGTAGGGAGAAGTAGGCGACGGTGCACGGAGAGACGACATATCCCACGCAGGTCGGTGACGGCGGCGACAGGAACGGCTCAAACGTGACGACGGTAGTACGGGAGGTAACGGCGAGGGAGGCGACGGTACAGTTGCAACTAATCCGGCTCAGGGAGGCAGCACCGCGGAGCGAAGCTGTCGGGAGCAGCCTCTATGGCAAGTCAGGTCAGGGCCGTCCAAGCGCGGGATATTCGATTTACCCAGCGGCACCATATCCTTCTCGTCTATATTGCGACTCCGGCACGGTGGTAATTCTGTGGTTTTGGCTATCTTTGTCGGGATAAAGTTATGCGGTCCGGCCGCCCGGCGGCATCGGTTTTTGGCGGTTTACCCGGCTTAGACGGATTTGCGGCTATGGGTCGGCCGCACCTCGCATAACGACATTGTGCCGCAACGGCACGGACTATAATGACCGGGCAGGCCGGGTGAAATTTTCGCCGGGCGAAACGGAAAAGGAATACGGCGGGTAATGGAATATCTATCGCGTTTCGTAGTGAAATATATCGTCAACGGGCTCGTCGTCACGTTCTTTGTGGCCGGGCTGTTGTGGAGGTGCGGCCATGCGGCCATTCCGCAGGGCGGCCCGCGCGACACGCTGCCCCCCGTGGTGGTGAACATGACGCCCTATTTCGGGACAACCAATTTCGACGAGAAGCGTATCTACATCGAGTTCGACGAGTACGTCCAACTCAAGAACCAGCAGGCGGAATTCTTCACCTCGCCGCGCATGGCTAAGAAACCCACGGTGCTTATCCGCGGCCGGGGCATCCAGATAGATATACAGGACACCCTGAAGGAGAACACCACCTACGCGCTCAATTTCGGGAGCGCCATCGCAGATAATAACGAAGGCAATCCGCTGAACGGATTCCGGTATGTGTTCTCTACCGGGGACGAACTCGACTCGATGATAATGTCGGGTTACACGGTGGACGCCTACAAGAAGGACAGCGTATCCAAGGCGTTTATCTTTTTCTACGCGGCCGAAAAGGACTCCATCGCACTCGACTCCACCGTGTTCAACCATGAACCGGACGTAATCGCACGCTCGGAGAATAACGGTATCTTCGTCGCCGAGAACTTGAAGCCCATCGACTACCGTGTATATGCCATCCTCGACAATAACGGCAACCAGACCTACGACCCGGGGGTGGACGACGTGGCGTTTCTCGACTCGATTTACAACCCGGCCACTATGCCGGGGTTCAACGTCTGGTACGACACCACGCGCAGTTACGTCACGGCCGACCCGCAGCTCTATTTCCGGCTGTTCCTTGACGACGCGTTCAAACGGCAGTACCTTTCCAGCCAGTCGCGGCCGCAGCAGCACAAGGTGGTGCTCACCTTCGGGGCGCCTTACCCGCAGATAGATACCCTCCGGTTCGACGGTATCGACCCGGCGGCCATAATTACCGAATACCTCAAACCGACCCGGGACTCTATCGCCCTCTGGTTCGACCTTCCGTCCGACCTGTTGCCCGATACGCTGAAGGGGCGGCTTTCGTACCTGCGGCACGACTCGATAAACCGTCTCGAACCCTACGGGCAGGACCTGCGGCTGGGCTGGAAGGCGTTCGAATCGCGCGAGGAGGAGCGCGAGCGGCTCGCCCGGGAGAAGGAGCGCGAGAAGGCCATTGCCGAGGGCCGTGAGCCGGAAAAGGAACCCAATCCGTTCAGGGTAAGCGTGGAGGCGGCCAACCCGCTCAACCCGGAGAATAATATCGCCCTCACTTTCGACTATCCGCTGGTAAGCCTCGACACGGCCCGAATCAGCCTGATAAGGACCGAGGAGGAGAACCGGTACAGGGTGCGATATACCCTGGAGCAGGATACCATGAATATAAGGCGCTACACGCTCCGGGCGCCCTGGGCGGACGGGCAGGATTACGAACTGACCATCCCGGAAGGGACGTTCGTCAATATCGCCGGGGAGAGTAACGACACCCTGCGGAGTACGTTCACCGTGATGGACCGGGACAAATATGCCACGCTGGTTATCAACCTCAAGGGCAAAACCCCCGACAGCGAGTACGTGCTCGAGCTGCTCGACCAGTCGGGCGGCAGGATAATCCGGGAGGTAACCCACGCCACCACGGGCCGGTACGTGTTCCGGTACCTCGACGCCGGGGCCGTCAGGCTGCGCATAGTGGAGGATATGAACCGCAACGGAATGTGGGATAAGGGCGACCTGGTGAACCGGATACAGCCCGAGCGGGTCGAGATGTTCCTGCTGGGTAACGGCGACGAGGAGATACCTACCAAAATGGGATGGGAGGACGAATACACGGTGGACTGCGAGGTGATTTTCGCCCCGGTCACCATGCGCAGCGTGATGGAGCAGTTACGCAGGCAGGAAGAGGCCCGGATGCGCCGCTGGTTCGAGGAGCTGGAGAAAAAGCAGAACGAGGACGAACGCAGGGGAGGTGGGCGTAACACCCAGTCCAACACGTTCAACCCCACGGGCGGCTTCAATATAAGGTGATGCCGGGCAGAAAGATTCGCGACCGCCTGGTGGTTTTGGCCGTTTTCGTTCTTCCGGTTGCGGTAATCGGAGGTCTGTACCACTACGGCCGGTACGGGAAAACCCCGTTCGACCGGAATATCTGGCTACAGACAGCTGAGGCGGACCGCTACTTTATCCCGCCCGAGCGGTACAGGATGGCAAAGTGGCTGAAGGATAATTACGACTTCCGGGGCAGGACCCTGGAGGAGATATACGGGATGCTGGGGGAAGCCCGGCCGGTGGAGGCGGGCGACGGGACGATACGGGTACAGTATCCCATCCGGCAGCGGGACCCCAATTTCATTATCGGAATAGACCCACCGGTGGACGTGGCCCGGCTGGTGGTCTGGTTCCGGGACGGAGCGGCCGTACGGGCCGTGATTGAGAAGAGGAAGGACCGCGGCAGTCCGTTCAGGGAGACGGCCGTGATTTTCGAATAGAGTGCACTTATGGGTAAGACGGTAAAATATATGCTTCTTGCGATACTGCTAGCCGGGCTGGCGGGGGCCCCCGTACGGGTTGCCGCCCAGCACTACGTAGGCGTGCGAGGCGGGCTGGGAGGCGGCACCACGCGTATCTACCCGAAGGAGGAGACCCGTACACTGTGGGGCCTCTACAACGCCGGGGTGTCGTGGAAATACTACACGGCCGAGAAGTATGTCGGTGGCGTTGAAGCCGATATCCTCTTTATGCAGCAGGGCTATATAAACCACGACGCCCCGTACGACAGGGAGGGGTTCCGCCGGTGGGATGAAAACTACAATCCCGGCGGCGACTCGACCCTGTACGAGAAGAGGAAGGTTAACTCGATTATGGTGCCGCTGATGCTTCAGCCGCATATCTACATGTTCCGGCGTAATATGAGGATATTCCTGAACGCGGGGGTGACCTTTTCATATAATATCAGCCAGAAACAGGCGATAGTCTCCGAGTCGGGAATCGAGGAGGGCTGGCCGGAACGTAAATACCAGATGAGGACCGTGCGCGACAACCGGTGGGGTTACGGTCTGGTTGGCGGCGGCGGTATAGGCTGGTCGTTCGGCAGGGTGGAGGTGCTCGGGGAGGTGAGGTACTATATCGGGTACTCCGACTTGATGCGCAACCGCAACAAGTACCGCGACAATCCACTTCGTTCGCCGCTGGACGGGCTGCAAGGTTCCGTAGGTGTGTATTACCGGTTCGGGAAGAAGGGCATTTTGTCGCCCCCGAGCCGGAAGATGGAGCAGAAATTGATGGAACTCGAGGAGAAAAGGCGCCTGCGTGACATGGAGGAGGCGGGGCCGGGTTCCGAACAACCGACCGATACGGACGGTACGGCGCCTGCGGGGGACGAAGGCCCCGACGGGTTACGGATAATCGATATGGAACCGCAGTCGCCGGACCCGGGTGAGCAGGCAGGGGCCCTTCCGGATATTCCCGACGACGGGATTCCGGAAGCAGAAAAGGCGTCAACGCCCGGAGATATGGGCGTCGAGGTGATGTGACGGTTTTGACGACCGGCCCGTACTTGATTCCGGTGGTGGGCGGGATTCGCCGTAGTTTATTTCCGCGAAAAAGTGATAATTATGGAAACCACAAGGCAACAGAAGGTAGGGAGGCAGATTCAGAAAGACATAAGCGAAATATTTATCCGCAAGGTCGCGGGAATATTCGGCGGGGCGATGGTCACGGTTACGGCCGTGAGGATGACGCCCGATTTGGCTATTGCGAGAGTCTACCTCAGCGTATTTCCGTTCGAAAAGAAGGACGCCGTGATGGCGGCGCTGGATAGAAATAACTGGCTTATCCGTAAGGCCGTAGGTACGCGCGTCCGTAACCAGTTGAAACTGGTGCCCGAGCTGGAATTTTACATCGACGATTCTCTCGAATATATCGAGAATATAGAAAAACTCCTCCAATAGGTACACACGTTCCGGCCGACCACGATGCGCCTTAAACTGTTCATAGCACGACGCTACCTCTTTTCGAAGAAGACCCATTCGGTCATAAACCTCATTTCGAGGGTGAGCGCCTTTGCCGTGGGGGTGCCCGTCGCGGCGATGATAATCCTGCTGTCGGTGTTCAACGGGTTCGAGGGGCTGGTGCGGAGCATGTACGGGGACTTCGACCCCGATATCGCCGTGATGCCGTCCGAGGGGAAGTTTTTCTCGGTGGCCGGGGGGCTTCCCGACGATATACGGGCGCTTACGGAGGTGGAGGCGGTGTCGGAAGTGCTGGAGGATAACGCCCTGCTGGAGTACCGGGGGCGGCAGTTTATCGGTACGGTGCGCGGGGTGGACAGTAACTATGTGCGAGTGGTGCCGGTCGAAAAGATGCTGGTCGAGGGGACGTTCGACCTCTGGTTCGGCGATATGATGCAGGCGGTCGTAGGGCAGGGGCTGGCCTACAACCTGATGCTCCGGCCCGCGCTCAACGACCCGTTGAACGTGTTGATACCGCGCCGGGGCGCCTCTTTTTCGTCCCTGCTCCCCGTGGACGCCTACCGCCAGCGCAGGATATTCCAGGCCGGGATATTCGCCCTCGACGCGGAGACGGACGGCAAATATATGATAACCCCCGTGGAGTTTACCCGCGACCTGCTCGACGAACCCGACGGGGTGTCGGTCCTGATGGTCCGGCTCACTCCCGGGACGGACGCGGAAAGGGGAAAAAGGGCGATAGAGGCGGTAACCGGGGAGGGTTACCGGGTATTGACCCGGTTCGAGCAGAAGGCGTCGCTATACCGGATAATGAACTACGAGAAGTGGGGGATATTTTTTATAATATTCATGGTGATGGTAATAGCTTCGTTCGCGGTAGTGGGTTCGATGGTGATGCTCATTATAGACAAGCGGCAGGATATCAGGACCATTTTCAATATGGGCGGAGACACGGAGCTGGTAAGGGGCATATTCCTGCGGGAAGGTATGCTGGTGGCGTGCACCGGTGCCGTGGCCGGGCTGGCGTTCGGGCTGCTGGTCTGCTGGCTGCAGGTGGCCTTCGGGATAATACGCATACCGGCCGAGACGTTCCTTGTGGACAGGTACCCGGTGGCGGTGAAACTCTCCGACGTGCTGATAGTCGCCGCCGCTTTTATGGCGGTGAACTGGCTGATAGTAAGGGCTACGGTGGCAGCCATGGTACCCAAATCGATGGTAAGGATATGATAATCAAGATAAAAATACGGGTCATCCGGGCCGTTCTGTTTGTCGCGCTGGCATTTATGACGGCGTGCTCCAACTACAAGACCATCCCGGACAAGACCCTTACCAATATCTTCAAGGAGGTATTTATTGCCAACGCATACATTATGCAGAAGCAGGGGCTCCAGCCTGCGCGGGACAGCCTCGACGTCTACCGGCCGATTCTCGACCAATACGGCTACTCTGTCCGTGACCTGGAGTATACGCTGGCCAACTTCTCCAAACGCAAGAGCGTCAAGCTCTCCGACGTGGTCGACAGGGCCTTCCGGGAGCTCGAAGCCGAAGAGTCAGAAATACGTTACCGGGCCTCCATGCTCGATTCGCTCGACGCCCGGGCGCAGAGGGCATATTCGGATTATATCGTCCGGGATTCCTCTATCGTGGTTCGTACTGTCCGCGATACTTCTCTGCTGAGAATCGCCGTGCCCGTCAGGGAGGGGATTTATGAGATAGGTTACCACTACCTGGTGGACAGTACCGACCAGAACCGACAGCTCCGCACCACGTTCGAACTGAGCGATGCGGACGGCAAAGTCACCGGAACGCAGACCAGTTGGATGACCTCACGGCGCCGCAGCAGGGTGGACCAGACGGTCAATCCCGTACCGGGTGACAGCCTGCTTACCATAAGGTTCGCCAACTATTCCGACGAGCTTACCCGGCCGAACCTGAAGATCGATTCCGTGAATATCATCTACAAGCCCTACGTCCGTGCGGCGCACGATTCGCTCGACAGGATTATACTGCCGTACCGGAAAACTCTCTCGGCATGGCAGTAAGGCGGCTTGCGGCCCACTATACGCTTTTACCGGAAGGTCTCGCCCGCAACTGCATAGTGGATGTGGCCGAAGACGGCACCATAGCCCGCGTCACGGCCACGGACTACCCGGACCGGGAGCACGGCGTCGAATTTTACAGCGGTATCCTTATTCCGGGTATGGTCAACGCCCATGCCCATCTGGAGTTGTCGCACCTGCGGGGTGCGGTGCCGCAGGGGTGCGGCTTCACCGAATTCGCCCGTGCGATGGGTTCCAAAAGTGCCGGCTCCACCGAAGAGCAGCGGACGGCCGCGGCCGCTTACCGCGACGCGCGTATGTGGGCCGACGGGGTGTCGGCCGTGGGGGATATCTCCAACGGCGGCCTTACCCTTCCGGTCAAATCCGCCAGCTCGATCCGTTACCATACGTTTGCGGAGGTCTACGGCCTCGGCACGCCCTCGCCGGAGCCGATGGCCGCTCTGGCGCGGACCGCCCGTCAGGCGGGCCTGTCGGCCTCCGTAACCCCCCATTCGATGTATTCGCTCGGTGAACGGCTCCTTGCGGAGACCGTGGCCGCAGACGACGGCCTACTCTCGGTCCACTTTATGGAGAGCCGCGACGAGTCTCTCTTATTCGGTCGGACCGGACTTATGTGGGAGTGGTACCGGGAGAAGGGGATGCGGGAGGATTTTACCGGGCTGTACTGCTCCCCGGCAGGAAGGCTTACGGTGAAAATCCCCGGCGACAGGAAGATACTGCTGGTCCACAATACATTCGTAACCTGGGAAGACATTCAGAGGGTTCAGGCCCATTTCGGCGGGAATGCCACATGGGTGGTCTGCCCCCGCTCCAACCGGTATATCACAGGGGAGCTTCCCCCCGTGGGGTTACTCCGGAGTGCCGGGTGCAGGATTGCGGTCGGTACGGACTCGCTCGCCTCCAATACCGATCTTTCGCTGGCCGGGGAGCTCGTAACGCTCGGCGGTATCCCGCTGGAGGAGGCTTTATTTTACGCGACGTGCAACGGAACACGGGCACTCGGCATCTTCGATATGTACGGCTCGATAGAGCCGGGAAAGAGGCCGGGGCTGGTTATTGTCGAAAACTCCGACATCACACGGATTAGTCTGAAAGCGAAAAAGGTGAAAAGAAATTAAATATAAACTGAGAGAGGGAG
>JAJBVT010000077.1:0-12520 GCA_020859685.1 Rikenellaceae bacterium | reverse complement strand
GCTGACCCCGCAAACGGTGACAAGAAGGTTAGTTTAACCTGCCAGCCGGACCGTATTTTTGGCTTATTGGAAATATTTACCCAAATTTGTAATACTTTAATTATACTGTAATGAGGAATTTTATCTTTTCTACTTTGGCGGCGGGTTTCCTGCTTGTGGGGTTGGGTTCGTGTAATAATGACAAAGTGGAGTTTGCCATCCCTTATACCGTTGCATATACTATCCAGCAGGACAATATGTTCAAACCCGTAATATGGTTTCCCGTGGTGAACGGAGACCTGAATCAGGCATCCGTCTCAAAGGACGGCCTGCCCCTCAGCGGCCGTCAGATTTCAGGGTACAATATCTACGAGGTCTATTCGGACCGGGAAGCTGTCTACTCGGCATCTTCGCTCAACGGCACCTATACAGTAGCAGCCCAGTCCATGGAAGGGGAGTACTATTCTGATATGTTCGTATTCAATTACAGTCTCGAACTGGGAGACTTCGAAGTTACCGATTTTGAATACAACGCGGGGCAGTTCAGCTACACCGTTATCGAACCGGTAGAGAACGCCACCTCGTACGGGGTCTATTACAGGTTCGTACAGCCGGGGTCCGGCAGTTCGGAAAGCCATGCCCTCTGGGATGATTTCTATCTCGACGTCGAAGCCGAAGATGCTCAGGACCAGGAGGTGAAGGTTACATTCTCATCCTCTTCCTACCTTGCCGAATACGTGCTTGTATATCCGGCGGCGGCCTACGCGTCGAGCGGCGGTTCGCTGATAAGGCTCGGCGAGCCTAAGACCCTCTACTCGGGAGGTACCGCCTTCGAAGAGGATAAATAGTCTATGCAGGAAGGATTATATTGCAGGGAAGACCGGTTCGCAGAGGAGCCGATAGGGGAGCTCGCGGAGAAATACCGCGAGATTCTCTCGTTATTGGGGGAAGACCCCGGGCGCGAGGGGTTGCTCAAAACACCCGAACGGGTCGCCCGGGCGATGGCGTTCCTCACGCAGGGCTATTGCTGCGACCCGAAGGAGATACTTCTCTCAGCCCGGTTTAAAGAGGAGTACAAGCAGATGGTGATAGTGAAGGACATCGAGGTCTACTCGCTTTGCGAACACCATATGCTGCCGTTCTACGGAAAGGCCCATGTGGCCTATATCCCGAACGGATATATTACCGGGCTGTCGAAAATAGCCCGGGTAGTGGAGGCGTTCGCCCGGCGGTTGCAGGTGCAGGAGAGGATGACGGTCCAGATACGGGATTGCATTCAGGAGGCGTTAGCGCCCATGGGAGTGGCGGTGGTAATCGAGGCCAGCCACATGTGTATGCAGATGCGGGGTGTGCAGAAACAGAACTCCGCGACCACCACCTCCGCCTTCACGGGAGTATTCCTTTCCCAAACCAAGACGCGGGAGGAGTTCATCCACCTGATAGGCAGTAACCTGCGTTAAAAATTACGAATCATGGGACCGCACCTTCGGCGCGGTCCCATGCGTTTTACGGATATTAACCCTTTAACTTGAAGAACTGATGAGCGGTTTTTTCGGATGCGTCGCCCGCAGGGATTGTGTCGCCGATGTCTTTTACGGAACGGATTACCATTCCCACCTCGGGACCAAACGCGGCGGGATGGCTTTTTACAACGGCGAGAGTTTCGTGCGGTCCATCCATTCGCTGGAGAACGCCTATTTCCGCAACAAGTTCGAACCCGACCTTCCGAAATTCTGCGGCTCCACGATGGGTATAGGGGTTATCAGCGATACCGAATCCCAGCCCATAACCCTCACCTCCCACCTGGGGCGTTACTCGGTGGTCACTATCGGCCGAATCGACAATATGGACGAACTGACCCGCGAACTGATATCCCGCAGGATAAATTTCGCCGAACTGTCCGGGTCGAGAATCAACCCGACGGAGCTGGTCGCAATCCTTATTTCGTTAGGCGATACTTTCCATGACGGTATCCGAATATTGCAGGAGAAGGTTAAAGGCTCGTGCTCGATGATGGTGCTTACCACGGGGGGCGTTTACGCCGTCCGCGACAAACTCGGCCGCACACCGGTGCTTATCGGGAGCAGCCGGGACGGATACGCCGTTGCGACCGAAAACTCGGCCTTCGTAAACCTCGGGTACGCCACAAACCTCGAACTCGGTCCGGCACAGGCCGTGCTGGTAACCCCGGAAGGGGTGGAGGAGGTGCTTCCCGCAGGCAAAAAGTTGCAGATATGCTCCTTTATGTGGGTATATTACGGCTACCCCTCATCGTATTACGAGGGTATAAACGTGGAGGACGCTCGTTACCGGTGCGGCTGCGCGCTTGCCAAACGGGATATGGACTCGGAACCGGCCGACCTTGTGGCCGGTATCCCCGACTCCGGGGTGGGGCACGCCATAGGGTACTCCAACTGCCGTAAGATACCGTATAAACGGGCCTTCGTTAAATACACGCCCACATGGCCGCGCAGTTTTATGCCGCAGAACCAGAGTATGCGCGACCTGGTGGCCAAGATGAAACTTATCCCGAACGAGGCCCTCGTGCGCGGCTCCGATATGGTACTGCTGGACGACTCCATAGTACGCGGTACCCAGTTGAAGGACAATATCTGCAAGCTCACCGAGTCGGGAGGAGGCAAGGTGCATATCCGTATCGCCTGTCCCCCGCTGGTCTATCCGTGCGTATTCCTCAATTTTTCGACCTCCCGCTCCACGTTCGACCTTATAACTCGCCGGATAATACAGGAAATCGAAGGGGTGGATACCTTCCCGGACGAGATGCTCAGGGAGTACGCCGACCCGGATTCACCGCGTTACGCGGCCATGGTGGAGCGGCTCCGCCAGACCATTGGCGCCGACACCCTCCGCTTCCAGCGGCTGGACGACCTGGTGAAGGCTATCGGACTGCCCAAAGAGCGCCTTTGTACCCACTGCTGGGATAATTCGAGTTATTTTTGAACGGGGCGGTGAGGACCAAAATGTTTACGCCCCGAAAGGACGCACCCGGCGATTTACTACAACATTTTAGCGGCCCGCCCCCCGGCGGGCCGCAAGCATGAGAAGCGGACGCGCTTTTCACCTTCGTGTGAACATATAATTATCTTCATTTATACACGGGGTGACTTCAAGCCGGGTAATATTCTCTAATACTCATTCCAGCTCTTAATCCTGATATCCTTCCGGTCGAGTTTGCAGAATGCCGTGATAAATGCGCTGGCCAGCCGGGCGTTGGTTATCAGCGGGACATTGAAATCAATGGCGCTGCGGCGGATAGTGTAGTCGTTGCTCAATTCGCTGGCCGACAGGTTCTTGGGAATGTTTATAACGAGGTCGATCTGCTTGTTGCGAATATAGTCCAGTGTGTTGGGCTGCTGCACGGAGTCGGGCCAGTGCAGGACCTCGGCACGGATACCGTTCTGGGCGAGGTAGTCGGCCGTGCCCTTGGTGGCATAAAGGTTGTAGCCGCGCGCGTGAAGGGCACGGGCGGCGGGCAGCATCTCCGCCTTGGATTTGGCGTCTCCGGTCGAGAGCAGGATGTTCCGCTCGGGGATTCGGTAACCCACCGATAGCATCGCTTTCAGTATGGCTTCGTGGAAGTCTTCCCCGATACAGCCCACCTCGCCGGTGGAGGCCATCTCGACGCCGAGCACAGGGTCGGCCTTCTGAAGGCGCGAGAAGGAAAACTGCGGG
The DNA here is from genome assembly GCA_020859685.1 of Rikenellaceae bacterium. Taxonomy (GTDB): domain Bacteria; phylum Bacteroidota; class Bacteroidia; order Bacteroidales; family Rikenellaceae; genus WRDF01. Next base: position 8,848 of record JAJBVT010000077.1, on the reverse strand, counting down.
GCTTTGATGCCTACGTAGTCGAGGTCGAAGGCCGACTTGTGGGGTATCTCGGCTTCGAGGCCGAGCATCACCTTCGTGGCAATCTCGATAAAGTTCACTTTAAGCACCTTCGAGACGAACGGGAAACTGCGCGATGCCCGCAGGTTGCACTCTATGACCTTGATATCGTTGTCCTTTGCCATCAACTGCATATTGAACGGACCGGTGATATGCAGATTCTCTGCTATCAGGCGCGATATTTTTTTGATGCGCCGCATCGTCTCCACGTACATTTTCTGCGGCGGGAAGACCATCGTGGCGTCGCCCGAATGGACTCCGGCGAACTCCACATGCTCAGAAATGGCATAAATGAGCACCTCCCCGTCCCGCGCCACGGCGTCTATCTCGATTTCCTTGGCGTTTTCGATAAATTCGGTCACCACCACCGGGTGCTGTTTCGATACGTTCGTGGCCAGTGTAAGGAAACCCTCCAGCTCGTCACGGTTGGAGACGACGTTCATCGCCGCGCCCGAAAGGACGTAAGAAGGACGTATTAGCAACGGGAAACCCACCTCGTCGGCGAAACGGTAAATCTCGTCGAGCGACGTGAGTTCCTGCCAGCGCGGCTGGTCGATACCCGCCTCGTCGCACATGCTGGAAAACTTGTGGCGGTCTTCGGCCCGGTCGATATCCCGTGCGGCCGTTCCGAGTATTGGCACCTTCTCGGCGTCGAGACGCATGGCGAGGTTGTTCGGTATCTGGCCCCCCACCGATACGATTACCCCCCGGGGCGATTCGAGGTCCGTAATATCGAGCACCCGTTCGAGGGTGAGTTCGTCGAAATAGAGCCGGTCGCACATATCGTAGTCGGTCGAAACGGTCTCCGGGTTGTAGTTGATTATCACGGAGCGGTAGCCGCTGTTGCGGATAGTCTGTGCGGCATTGACCGAACACCAGTCGAACTCCACGGAGCTGCCTATTCGGTATGCTCCGGACCCGAGCACGATAACCGACCTGCCGTCCTGCGGGAACCCGATGTCGTGGGCCGAAGCGTTGTAGGTGAGGTATAGGTAGTTGGTCTGTGCCGGGTACTCTGCGGCAAGCGTGTCTATCTGTTTCACATACGGCACGATACCCGCCTGCTTGCGCCGCGCACGGACGGCCGATACCGCCGCGTCCATCTCTTCGGGTGCGGGGTCGCTGAGGGTGCGGGCTATCTGGAAGTCCGAGAATCCTTTCTGCTTCGCTTCCCGCAGCAGGTCGGCGGGAAGAGCTTCGGGGGAGTCGTACCCGCCCAGCCGGTCCTCGGTGTCGAGAATGTTTTTGAGCTTGGAGAGGAACCACCGGTCGATACGGGTCAGCTCGTGTATACGGTCCACGGTATAGCCCCTGCGCAGTGCGTTGGCGATAAGGAATATGCGTTTGTCCGTCGGGTTGGACAGGGCGCTGTCGAGGTCGTCGGTGCTCAGTTCGCGGTTGGCCACGAATCCGTGCATACCCTGGCCTATCATCCGCAGGCCCTTCTGTATAGCCTCCTCGAACGTGCGGCCGATTGCCATTACCTCACCCACGGATTTCATACTGGAGCCCAGCTCGCGCGATACACCTTTGAACTTGCCGAGGTCCCACCGCGGAATCTTGCAGACGATATAGTCGAGCGCCGGTTCGAAACAGGCGGTGGTACAGCCCGTTACCGAGTTTTTAAGCTGATGGAGGCCGTAGCCCAGCCCGAGTTTGGCCGCCACGAATGCCAGCGGATAGCCCGTGGCTTTGGAAGCGAGGGCCGACGAACGGCTCAGTCGGGCGTTCACCTCTATTACCCGGTAGTCCTCCGACTCGGGGTCGAGGGCGTACTGTACGTTACACTCTCCCACGATGCCGATGTGGCGCACGATTTTGATGGCCAGTTCCCGCAGTTTATGGTACTCGGAGTTGGTAAGTGTCTGAGAAGGGGCTACCACGATACTCTCGCCGGTGTGGATACCGAGCGGGTCGAAATTCTCCATGTTACAGACCGTGATACAGTTGTCGAACCGGTCGCGTACCACTTCGTATTCGACCTCCTTCCACCCTTTGAGCGACTTTTCGACCAGTATCTGCGGCGAGTAATTGAACGCCTTGCCGGCGAGGGCCTCCATCTGCTCCTCATTGTCGCAGAAACCGGAACCCAGCCCACCCAGAGTGTATGCCGCGCGGATAATTACCGGGTAGCCCAGTTCCGCGGCGACCCTCTTGGCGTCGGCGACCGTGGTCACAGCCTCGCTTTTGATGGTCTTTACGTCTATCTGGTCGAGTTTCGTTACGAACTTCTCCCGGTCTTCGGTATCTATTATGGCCTGCACGGGGGTACCCAGCACCCGTACCCCGTATTTTTCGAGCACCCTGCTCTGGTAGAGCTTTACACCGCAGTTCAGCGCCGTCTGACCGCCGAAGGCCAGCAGAATACCGTCCGGCCGCTCCTTGGCGATTACCTCCTCCACGAACTCCGGCGTCACGGGCAGGAAATAGACCTGGTCGGCGATATTCTCCGAGGTCTGGATTGTGGCGATATTGGGGTTGATAAGGACCGTGTAGACCCCCTCCTCGCGAAGGGCCTTCAGCGCCTGCGAACCCGAGTAGTCGAACTCTCCCGCTTCGCCTATCTTCAGCGCTCCGGAACCCAGCAGCACTACTTTTTTGATATCGTTGCTCATTATATCTCGTTTTACTTCTTCTCTAAAGGTCGCTTTTTTCGAACCGGTACGTGCAGTACCAGAGCAGGACGGCTATCCACACGATGCTTGCAATCAGCATTGCCGTCGTATCGGGATTATTGAAGGTGAACATCCTCCCGAGGCTCGTGGGTGCCGGAATCAGCAGGTCGGCCGACTTTACGGGCAAGTAATTACCCAGTCCGTCGTACACCTTGTAGTTCAGCAGCAGCGCCAGCAGGTTCTTTATTATAAATACGTACAGGAAGTAGACCCCGATGGCGATACCCGACCGCTTGAAAAACAGTACCAGCACCAGCGCCACGCTCATATAGGAGACCGCCTGTATAAAGAAATAGCCTATGTAACGCGCTCCGGCCAAAGTAAATCCCGGGCTTCCGGCCGAGGCGAAAACAGAGGCCGTGACGACGGCAATCAGGGTGATGCACAGGCTGGTAACCAGTACCACCCCTATCTTCGTACCCATAAACTGGCGGCGGCTAAGGCCGTCTATTACCGCCTGCCGGTGGGTCTTGAAGCCGTATTCGTTGGCCGTAAGCAGAATTATTACCAGCCCCGGGATAAAGAGCAGGAAACTGCTCAGGTACGTAACCGTCTGCCACACTTTCGGGAAGGCGAACGGGTGGCCGAGCAGCATCCCGCCGAGTCCGGCCCCTTCCGGGCCGCCGTACTGTGCGGTCATATCTCCGAGTCTACCTACCTGAATGTAAACAATATAGTTGAGCCCCACCATGCTGACGGCGAAGATTGCCGAGAGCAGTATGAAAGCCCGGTATCTGCGTACTTTCAGCCATTCTATTTTCAGTAGTCGCAACATCTTACCGGCCGTTTGTGGGGTTCGACACCAGTTCGAGGAACATGCTCTCGAGGCTCTGCCTGCGGAGAAGGAGTCTAGTGAGCACGATTCCTTGCGAATGGCAAAGTTCGTTTAGGGCGGCCGTGTCGGTTCCGCCGCCGGGAAAGTAGAGCCGCACGGTCTCTCCGTCTCGTGTAAGTTTCTGCCCCGGGAAGTGGCGGCAGAGAAGGTCGTACAGGCTGTCCGTATCCGCCGCCGAGAGCTCCACAATGTCACCCTCTGTCATTATCTCGTCCGCGCTGCCTGCGGCAAGCAGTTCGCCTTTTTTGAGTATGGCCACATGGGTGCACACCTTTTCCACCTCGTCCAGCAGGTGGCTCGCCATCACTATGGTATGTCCCGCCGCACCGAGTTCTTTGATGAGGCTCCGTATTTCGGCTATACCCTCGGGGTCCAGCCCGTTGGTGGGTTCGTCGAGAATCAGCAGTTCCGCATCTCCCAGCAGGGCGGCCGCTATTCCGAGCCGCTGTTTCATTCCGAGGGAGAAGGTGCTGAACTTACTGTCGCGCCGCTCGTGCAGGCCCACTTTACGCAGTATTTCGTCTATCCCGTCCCGTCCTTTGCCTTTTATCTCGCTGGTTATAACGAGGTTGTCATACGCAGAGAGATAGTGGTAGAAGTTGGGGGTTTCCAGCAGAGTGCCGGTCCTTTTACGGAGCTCGTGGGCCGGGGTCAAGGTGTCGCCGAACATGGTGAAACTTCCGGCGTCGGCGTTCAGCACGCCCGTTACTATACCCAGCAGGGTGGTCTTACCGCTCCCGTTAGGGCCGAGGATTCCGAAAACGCTCCCGCGCGGCACACGAAACGTCACATCGCGCAGCGCCCGTACGGTCCTGTAACTCTTCGAAATATGTTCTACCGACAGTACGCTCATATCAGGCGGGCTGTTCGCTCTTTTGCTTTTTAATCTCGTCTATCATCACGTCGAAAAGGTATTCGGTGTCCACCGGTCCGCTCGTGGCCTCGGGATGGAACTGCACCGAGAAGAAGGGCTTCGACCGGTGGCGGATGCCCTCGTTCGTGCCGTCGTTGAGGTTGGTGAAAAACGGCGCCCATTCGTCGCTGAGGGCCGAAGGATCGACCGCATAGCCGTGATTCTGCGACGTTATGTAAGCCTTGTCGCTCCCGCACATCACCACGGGCTGGTTGTGGCTGCGGTGGCCGTATTTGAGTTTATAGGTGCTGGCCCCCGCCGCCATCGAGAGTATCTGGTTGCCCATACATATCCCGAAAATCGGTTTGCCGTGCTCCATCGCCCTGCGGACAATGTCGACCGTTTCCCGGGCCATAGCCGGGTCTCCGGGTCCGTTGCTAATCATCACCCCGTCGTAATCCATGCCGGTGAAGTCGTGGTTCCACGGAACGCGGACCACGGTGGTGTCCCGCCGCAGCAGGCACCGTATGATGTTGTATTTGCACCCGCAGTCCACCAGCACGATACGGTACCGGCCGCTGCCGTAGGTCTGCACCTCCGTACAGCTCGAAGCCGCCACAAGGTTCTCCGTGTTGGGGTCCGCGAAACCTTCCGGTTCCGGCTGGCCCTCCACGGCTATTTTGCCCAGCATCACCCCCTTCTCACGGATGATTTTGGTAATCTGCCGGGTGTCTACACCGTATATAGCGGGAATACCGTGTTCGCGCAGCCACTCGTCGAGACTCTTGCGGGCGTTCCAGTGGCTGTGCTCGAAGGAGTAGTCCGACACCACCAGCGCGCGCACCTGTATCCGGTCCGATTCGTAGAAACGGGGAATACCGTTCTCCGGCTCGTCGCTCGGAACACCGTAATTGCCTATAAGCGGGTATGTTATAACGAGTATCTGCCCGTTGTACGAAGGGTCGGTAAGGCTCTCGGGGTAGCCCGTCATGGCGGTGTTGAACACCACCTCGCCGACTGCCGCGGCAGGATGGCCGAATGAATACCCTTCGAAACGGGAACCGTCTTCGAGGATAAGCGTGGCTTTCTTTCTTTCTGGCATATTGATTTTCGGATTTTACCGTAAAATTCTTTACAGGGTCCGGTTCGAACGGGTTTCGGGTAAGCCGTTGCCTGTCGAACCGCGGGTTTAGCTGCAGAATTTAAAACTCGGCCGTTCCTGCTGCGTCCCGGTCCGTATATCCGGCTGTCCCGGCAAAACCAACTGTCCCGGCGGGACCCTCCTGTTTTAGTGTTAGCCTGCGGCGGGAAAAGGTAAGCTGTAAAGGTCTGTAACCGCGGGTTTATCCGAAGTGCAAAAGTAGTTATAATTTCCCGACCGGCCAACATCCCGGCCCATAATTCGGTAATAAACAGGGGAAGCCGTCGAACGGCTTCCCCTTAAATTAAAGGTCGGACAAAATAGTATACCCGGATGACCTCCGGCGCACACCTTTATTCTTCCGGTTCGGCGACCGTGCAGGTGTAGCCCAACTGGCGGATGGCCTCGGCAATGGCGTCGGGGTCGTTTTTGCGCGGGTCGTATTTGACCGTTACCCTCTGCCCGTCCAAATCGACGTCCATATCTTTGATACCCCTCTCGAACGGGATATGCCTTTCGATTATGGCCTTGCAGTTGTGGCAGTGCACGTTAACGTCGTAAACCACCGTCTCGGTGTTTTTTTTGCCCTGCTGGCTCTCGGGAGCCGCATTCAGACCGCCGGCGGCAAAGAGCGCCAGAGCGATAATTATAACCAGTTTTTTCATGGCTGTTTTGAGTTTATACCGTAAAGTTAGTTAAAAACGGCCTATCCTGAGCCGTATACCCGCATATATTTTGCGCCCCATCAGCGGACCCCATATCCGGGAGGAATCGAATCCCGTGCCGAACGGGTCGCCCGCATTCAGTATCGGGTCTTTCTGCTTATAGTCGAAAATATTTTCCGCACCGGCATAGATATCGAACCGGTGGGTATTCTTGGTAATCTGGAAGAAGTAGACGGCGAAGAACGGAGAGTGTTCCGTCGGGGAGCCGTACCCCTGCAGCCCGGGCAGGCGGGTGGGTCCGTTGAACTGCGCCGTGGCGTCGAAGACCCACTTCTGGAACCGGGTGGCGTACGACACGTTCACAAGGCCGCGGTACCGTGAGGTGAGCGGTTTCTCCTTACGGTAGCGCTTGCCGTCGGTATCGGTGTAGGTGATGCGCGTGTCGTTGTAACGGAAGGCCGTCAGAAGCTCCAGCCCCCGCGCCAGCGGTATCGAGAGGTCGGCCTGCCATGCGTCGGCGTACGACTTGCCTTCGAGGTTGTAAAAATAGACGTTGCGCGTGTCGCGCTCCATGTCGATTACCGCCTGATTCCGGAAGTCGGTATGGAAGTAGTCCAGACTCAGCACTATATCGGTGGACGGCTGCCACGAGGGGATGTAAAATGCGATATTCGCCCCGTAGTTCCACGCCTCCTCGATATCGAGGTCGGCGATACCCGACACCACGAAGTTGCGCGAGGTGGCCATCAGCCCGATATTGTCCGTAACGACGTCCGGCGAGCGGTATCCCTTCCCGGCCGAGGCGCGGAACACCACCCGTTCGGTAAAGGCGTAGCGGATATTGGCCCGGGGGGTGAACAGCCAGCCGTAACGGCTGTTGTAGTCGGCCCTCACGCCTGCCAGTACGGTGAGTTTGTCGAACCAGTCGTAGGTGTACTGCGCGTATGCCCCGCCGACGGCTTCCCTGCGGCCGACACTGGTCGCCGGTGTATCGTTGAACGGCAGGGCGTCGGAATAGGTGGCGTCGATATCGTCCAGATTGAAGCTCGCGCCCGTGGTGTAACGGTGATTGGTATTATTGATGTACGAGCTGAACAGAGTGTTGATATAGAACGTGTTCTGCGTTCCCTCGTACTCCTTGAGGCCGAACCGGGACTCCTGCCGGTAATGCGTATAGCTGGTAATCACCCCGAGGCTCTGCCCTTCGCGGTGGCCCAGCTTGACGCCGGTCTTGTTGAAAACGCTCACCCCGCGGTTGGTGATATCGGTCAGGTAGGCATTCCCCGCGGCCTTGTACTCGCTGGTCTGGCCGCCTTCCCGCCGGTCGTAAAGGAACTTGACACCCGTGCGGGATTCCACCCCGGTGTCGGGATTTATCCACATCCAGCGGTTGTAGACGTTCACCAGCTTGGTGCGCGGCTGGTCGAGGAAACCGTCGTCGTTGGTGTCGTGGCCCATCCGTTCGGCCGACCCGTGGAGGAACAGCCCGGTGGTCAGCTTGTCGTTTATCCGCTCGGCCGAGGTAATGTTGGCCTCCGCGCGGGCCGACTCGTCGCCATAGAGGTTGATAAAGAGGGTCTCCGTGTTGTCGGGCTTTTTAAATTCGAGGTTTATCTGCCCTGCGATGGATTCGTAGCCGTTCACCACGGTCGAGGCGCCTTTCGATATATGTATGGTCTCCAACCACGGGCCGGGGGTGTAGTTCCATCCGTAGGTGGATGCCAGCCTGCGCATCGTAGGTACGTTTTCGTCCAGCATCTGCGTGTAGATTCCAGAAAGCCCGAGCAGTTGGACCTGCTTGGCTCCGGACACCGCGTCTGTGAACCCGACCGTTACGGTGGCGCTGTTCTCGAAGCTCTCCGAGAGGTTACAGCAGGCCATCTTCATCAGGCCCGCCCCGGTTATGGTCTCGAGTTTCTGTGTGGCAAGGCGTGAGAAGGTGGTGCCACTGCGGCGTTTTTCGACCACTATCTCGTCGATACCAAGCTGGGTAAGCTCGAACATTACCGGCTCGCCCTCAGCAAGGTCTTTTATGTCGACGGTATGGGAGTCGAAACCTATATATGAAGCCCGGAGCAGGGTCGTGCCGGAGGCGGGAAGGGCAATTGTAAAACGGCCGTCCTCGTCGGTAAGGGTTCCCTCGTTCGTCCCGACCCACATCACGATCGCGCCGAAAAGGTCCGCGCGGCCGCCTTCGTCTACCCCGGTCACCCGGCCGTTTACGACCTGCGCAGGAGCCTTCACCGAAAGCCCGACCGTCATTATAAGCAGTACGCTATAAGCGATGAATTGTCTCATTTTCTGTAAAAGGTATGCCCCAAAGTTAGCCCATAATTGCTGTGAATGTTCCGGAGTGCCCGATTATTTTAATCCGCAATACAAAAGTGGATAGAAAAACCGGATGTGAAAATAACCTGTTTCGGGGATTTTAGCGGGTGAAGTGGTACTAAGATGGTATTAATAAAGAAGAAGACGGACCGTTCTGAAAAGCGCCGGTGGGTTGCACCGGAGCGATAATTCAGCTAAAAAGTGCCTCCGCTTTGCAGACGTGCGGACCCGCCACACCCCCACCGGGCGGTCCGCCACACCCACACCGGGCGGTCCGCCACCCCGACACCGGGT
>JAJBVT010000078.1 GCA_020859685.1 Rikenellaceae bacterium | reverse complement strand
TCCTAGGCTCCATCGCCGAAACGCGCTCCGGCCGCACGGCGTCACTCCGTCCGTGCACAGGCGTCTAGGCGGCTGGGCTAAGGCGGCACGGCGGCACGGCGGCACGGCGGCACGGCGGCACGGCGGCTGGGCTGGCTACGCAGCTCAGCAGGCTCTGACAATCCGGAGGCCTAAAAGCAATCCGGAGACCTGAAAGTAAACTGGAGACCATCGCCTCCGAAGGCCGGCGGCGGCCGGGGAACCCTCCCCGGCAATGCCTCGCTTCACCCGTAAATTAACGACCTATGGATAAACCGCTTATATTTATTACCAACGACGACGGGGTGAACGCCCTCGGGTTCCGCACGCTGGTGGAGACCGCACGGCGCATCGGCGACGTTATCGCCATCGCCCCGGAAACCACCCAGTCCGGCAAGGCCCACGCCATCACCATGTACTCGCCGCTCTACCTGCGGCAGGTGCGCCGGGAGGAGGGCGTGGAGGTTTACGCCTGCTCCGGCACCCCGGTGGACTGCGTAAAGATGGCCTTCGATCACCTGCTGGCCGACCGCTACCCCGACATTACCCTCTCGGGCATCAACCACGGCTCCAACTCGGCAATCAGCGTCATCTATTCCGGGACGATGGGCGCGGCCATCGAGGCCAGTTTTTACGACCGCCCCTCCATCGGTTTCTCGCTGGACGACCACAGCGAGCATGCCGATTTCTCCGCCGCATCCGAATATGCCGAGAAAATCGTCCGCGACACGCTCGAAAAAGTGACTGACCTCCCGCTCTGTCTCAACGTCAACATTCCGGCCGTGCCGTACGAGGAGATCCGGGGTGTAAAGATTTGCCGCCAGAACCGCGGCTTCTGGAAGGAGAGGTTCGTCTGCCGTCAGGACCCCCGCGGGGCGGACTACTACTGGCTCACCGGCGAGTTTTTCAACTCCGAACCCCACAGCGAGGACACCGACGAGTGGGCGCTCAAGAACAACTATATCTCCATAGTCCCCATCCAGACTGACCTGACCAACTATGGGCAGATGGATGCCCTGTCCGTACTGGCCGCAGACGGCGGTAAATAAAACCCGGCCGGGCGCTGAACAACCCCCGAAAGTCGTACCCCACTTTTGGGGGCACTTCACCCATCGGGCCGTTACATTTCCAATCCAGCCGAATGTGCCGGAATGCACCGAAAATATTCCCACTTACAAAGAGCCGGGACAAGGCCTTACAGGGCATTTGGATATCTGCGATGTCGAAGTGCTTGAAGTCCGCAATGACTAGTGCAAGGTAAAAACAGATCGCATGATGGAAGGATATATTCTAACCGATTATCTCGCCCCTGTCGAGTACGTTGTTGAAGAGGCACCCAGTCGGGTTTTATTACAATGTATTATAAGCAATTCTCGCTATAAGCCTGAGTATCATTGATTGAAAATTTAAAATATGAACAAAAAAGCGTGTATTCTTATTTGTAGTATATTTATTTTTTTCGCTGTCAGATTATATTGCCAGAACAGGGAAGTAGATGCAATGTTAGTAAACATCGAGCAAGAGGTAAGTGAAATTAACAATTTAAAGCTGTTCAAAACTTATCTGGGTATGGATGAATTCAGGAGGGATTATTCTCCGTATCCGGAAGAATGGACAGAAGCGTTTTACTATGACGAAGATGGTTTAATACGGAAAAGTTATCATTCATTCATTTCGTTCCCCGACAAAGGCTTTTTCATTCGGTATTACGACAATGAAGGTTTCTGTATATGCGATTATATGGTCAGTTACGAGGATTATGAGATAAGACGGTTATTTAACAGGCGGGAATTGGTATATGCCGATTATATCCACTATGTCGAGTCGGATTTAAAAGAGCATGTTATAAGATTCGGCGGCTATGGATTGGAAATACCGACGGCAAGATCATTTTCCAATAACCTTATTCTTACAACAGAACAGTTGCTCGATATATCGACTTTGTACGGTATACTGGATTTAACGATGCCCGAATTCGATGCGGGCAGATATGTAAGTTTTACATCTCCTGTATCGGGTGAAAAATCTTTCATTAATTCGAATGGTGTAATGCTATTCACGGACCCGGCTGGGTATATAATCCCGAATATTATACTGAACGTTGGACACGAAGTGGAAATACTGGATACACAGGCTGAATGGTTTAAAATTAAAACCGGTGATTGTGAGGGTTACGTGAAAAAGAAATATGTGGAACCTGTCGAGCGAGCGATAACCGAATGAAAAAGACAATTAAAATATTGTCATTCGGATTACTGATATGTTTCAGTAAAATGTTTTGCTATGCGACTCACCCGGGTATGGACGAAGACGAATTCTATATGGGGCAGATTTTATATTTCGATATCGATAAATTATCATTTGTTTTGCCCTCATGTTTTACCGTAACCCGCATAGGGGATGACGTAAATTGGGATCCCTTCGATGCCGTTTACTCCATAAAAACATTCTCAAAGCAGTATCTGATTTACCTTGGTCCGGACATAGAAACCGGTGTTCATCCGGAGCATTATCGACCCTTAACGATAAGGGACATAATTTGTTTTGAAAAAGATATTTTCATCAATCATTCATGCATTGCGGGGGATAATAATTATATCGGGATTTTTGATTTTCAAAATCTTATTCTCTTATATCGACAAGATTATGATAACAATAGATTTATCCTGGAAGATTCCGTAAAATGTGTACGTTGTTGCCCCGATCCATATTCTACGGATTACTATTATCCGGAAAGATATATGAATTACAGGATTACAAAATAAGAGTTTAATAATTTGAATATATCCGATATTAAATGATAGAGAGAGGGACCATGCGATGAATCAGAAGCTTTATGCACAGTCAATGCAGGTGAAAAAGTCGGAGTAATTCAAATAGTGAGGAAGGAATCGAAGGAGGAATCAATCGATGCTCATTGGTACCAAGTCAATTACCGTAACTTCACCGGCTATATCTCCGGGGCCTTTCTCGAGCCTGTGGAGCGAGTTGTGGAACAATAAAAACCGATGGGCAGCTAAATTTAAACCGCCCATCGGATTAAACGACATTTTCCCCTTATAACAGATACCGACTTTCGAGTTGTTCGAGGTACTCCATCACCTGGGGGCTGAATACGAACGCTCCCGCGGCTTCCGCCGCTCTGTTATAGACACGCGCGAAAGCGGCCGGATTGGCCGGGTCACGGACCATCTCGTCCATAAGTCCCTGTTCGCGGATGAGCGAAGTCATGTAAAAACCGTTGGGGTGGCCGTCGAAAATAAACAGGTCGTCGGTAAAGACATCGAACTCCTCCTCACTAATTTCTCCGTCGAGAAAGGCGATTGTGGCCCTGTCGAGCCGTGCAAGAACTAACTCCGTATCGACATACGCCCGGTGGTAGATTCGGTATCCTTCTTCGAGTTCATCCAGGTTGTCGGGCATCCGGTAAGGCTCTTTGTCGAGCTGGTCGGCCATGCCCTCGTTCTGCACGACCGACAAGGCCCATACCAGCGGGTCGGAAAAGATAAAGTCCCTGTTCATCAGCCCAGACCTGTAAGTATGGAACATCTCGTGGGCCATACCTTCGGCCGTCTGGGTGAATGTATTGGAATAGGCATGGTTAAGGTCCATAACGATGCCCTGGTCGAGACTGCGGGCATTGTTGTCCATACAGACGAAGGTCAGCCGCGGGAACTCTATCAGAGAGTCCACAGGGTCTATCAGATAGTCCCGGAGCAGGGCCGTGGCTTCCGCTTCGAGGCCGTCGAAATCGAAAGACGCCCGGAAATTCTTCAGTTCGTCCCAATGCCCCTGCATGTCGGCAAAGTTACCGGCCATAAACCAGGGAAGCACCCGGTTACGGTCCATAAATTCCTCCTCGGTAAGCTGTCGGCCGATAAAGGCGTCCCGCTCGTCCCGCCTTTCGGGCGAGAAGCCCAGCGAGATACACTCCTTCATCAGCTCTTCACCGAAGTGGTCGGTAAGTATCGCATACCCGGGCGTGGAAAATAGTTCACCCCAATCTTTGTCGGTTATTTCACCGCCGCCGACCATCTTCTCGGCAAAGACGAAAAAAGCGTCCACCGACTCCACATTTACTGCGGATTCCCCGGAGCCGGAACCCGGATTTCTCCCACACGAAAACAACACCGTCAACAGCAGTGCAAAAAGTAGATTTTTAATCATTTTAAATTGTCGATTGTTAATTTTTTAATCGGCACAAGTTCCCACCCCGATTCGGCGGGAATAGTACCGTGGCCCTATTTCCCCGTCCTCTTTCGGTCGGTTTCCGAAAGGAGAATCTTGCGCAGGCGGATATGTTTCGGAGTGACCTCCACGTATTCGTCCTCCTTGATATATTCGAGCGCCTCCTCGAGCGAGAATACCACGGGCGGGGCGATGCTCGTCTTCTCGTCGGAGCCGCTGGCCCGCATGTTCGTGAGCTTCTTGCTCTTGGTGAGGTTTACAGTCATATCTTCGCTGCGGGTGTTCTCACCCACTACCTGCCCGCAGTAGATATCCTCGCCGGGGGCGACGAAGAAGCGGCCCCGGTCCTGAAGTTTGTTTATCGCATAGGCGTACGACTGGCCCGTCTCCATTGCGATGATGGAGCCGTTTATACGCATCTCTATATCGCCCATGTAGGGTTCGTACCCCTTCAGGCGGTGGGACATTACGGCTTCTCCGGCGGTGGCCGTTAGCATATTGCTCCGAAGGCCGATGATACCCCGCGAAGGGATATCGAACTCCAGCCGGGTGCGGCCGTTCACGGTCTCCATATTTACCAGCGTACCCTTGCGTTTGGTGGTCAGCTCGATGGCCTTACCCGAATAGTCCTCCGGGAGGTCGATCGTAAGCTCCTCCACCGGTTCGCATTTCTTCCCGTCTATCTGGCGAATTATCACCTGCGGCTGGCCCACCTGCAATTCGTAACCCTCGCGGCGCATCGTTTCGATAAGCACCGAGAGGTGCAGCACGCCGCGGCCGTAGACCACGAAGCTCTCGGCCGTCTCGCCCGGTTCGACCCTCAGGGCGAGGTTCTTCTCCAGCTCGCGGTCGAGCCGCTCCTTGATATGGCGCGAAGTGACGTATTTACCGTCGCGGCCGAAAAAGGGCGAATCGTTTATTGTAAAGAGCATGCTCATGGTAGGCTCGTCGATGGCGATGGGTTCGAGCGGCTCGGGGTTCTCGTAGTCGCATACCGTGTCGCCGATTTCGAAGCCCTCGATTCCCACCAGAGCGCATATTTCGCCGCACCGCACCTGGTCGGCCTTCGCCTTACCCAGCCCTTCGAAGATCATCAGCTCCTTGATACGGGTCTTTACCATCGTCACCCCGTCGCGCTTAGCCAGGGTGACGTTCATCCCGTTGGCAAGGGTTCCGCGGGTGAGCTTGCCCACGGCGATACGGCCTACGTAGGGCGAGAACTCCAGCGAGGTTATCAGCAGCTGCGGAGTCCCCTCCACGATTTGCGGGGCGGGTATATCGTCGATAATCGCGTCCAACAGGGGGGTGATACTGTCGGTCCGCTCGTTCCACTTGTGCGACATCCAACCCTGTTTTGCGCTGCCGTAAATGGTGCGGAAATCGAGCTGGTCGTTGGTAGCCTCGAGCGTGAACATCAGGTCGAACACCTGCTCGTGCACCACGTCGGGGCGGCAGTTGGGTTTGTCGACCTTGTTTATCACCACGATGGGTTTCTTACCGAGTGCGAGCGCTTTCTGAAGGACGAACCGAGTCTGGGGCATCGTCCCCTCGAAGGCGTCCACCAGCAGGAGCACCCCGTCGGCCATATTGAGCACGCGCTCCACCTCCCCCCCGAAGTCGGAGTGGCCCGGGGTGTCGATAATGTTTATCTTGTAACCGTTGTAATTTACCGAGACGTTTTTTGAGAGAATCGTAATGCCGCGTTCCCGTTCGAGGTCGTTGTTGTCCATTATCAGGTCGCCCGAACCGGAGTTCTCGCGGAGCAGGTTGCCCTGGTATATCATTTTATCAACCAGCGTGGTCTTTCCGTGGTCGACGTGCGCTATAATAGCGATGTTCCTTATCTTATCCATTCTTTAACTTTTAGCCGCAGGAGTGATTATCGATGCGGCGGCGGATGCGGGGCGGCGGTTAGTCGGCACCGGACGGACGGGGGAAAGCCCCGCGGCCCGGTCCCCGCGAAATTTACGGCGGCAAAGGTAAGAATAAAATAGTGCAAATGCGTTATCTTTGCCGCGGAAGTACAAACACCCGTTTAGCATGAAAGAGGTAATCGAAGTTAGCAGGGAGGCCGGAGCGCCTTCCCGCATCATTATAGGCGATGCGCTGGATGAACTGGCGGCCCTAACGCAGGGGCGTAGGGTGGTCATAGTCACCGACTCGAACGTCCACCGCCGCTACCGCGAAATCATAGACCCGTACGAGCATATAATAATAGGTATGGGCGAAACCAACAAGACCCTCGCCACCGCCGAGCGGATATACCACGAGCTGGTCGGGCTGAATGCCGACCGTAAGACGTTCCTTCTGGGGTTCGGCGGCGGTATCGTGACCGATATCACGGGGTTCGCCGCCTCTACTTACATGCGCGGGATGCCGTTCGGCTTCGTCGCCTCCACCCTGCTGGCGCAGGTGGACGCCAGCGTGGGCGGAAAGAACGGGGTTAACTTCGAGGGGTACAAGAACATGGTAGGCACCTTCAACCAGCCGGAGTTCGTGCTGTGCGACCTCGGGCTGACAGACACCCTCTCCGACCGGGAGTTCGCCGCCGGGTGCGCGGAGATTATCAAATCCGGAATCATAGCCGACGCCGAACTGTTCGGCCTTTTCGAAAAACACGCTTTAGCGGATTTTAGGAGCGATAAGCAGCTGCTGCTGAAGGCCGTTGCGGGCGCGGTGAGGGTAAAAGCCGCGATTGTGGGCAGGGACGAAAAAGAGACGGGCGAAAGGCGCAAGCTCAATCTCGGCCATACGTTCGCCCATGCGGTCGAGAAGACTACCTCCAACTTCCTTCACGGCGAGGCGGTAGGAATAGGAATGGTGACGGCCGCGTCTCTGGCCGTGCTGTGGGGCTGTCTCGACGAGCCTGCCGCCGCGCGAATAACCGCAGCCGTAGCCAACGCGGGGCTACCTACCGCCAGCGGGATAGACGCCAAAAGGCTGTTCAAAGCGCTTCAGATGGACAAGAAGCGGGAAAGGGACGATATACATCTGGTCCTGCCCACGGGTATAGGAAACTGCGAAATCCGCAGGACGGGGTTTGCCGAGTTGGAAGGGATAATGCCATCGCTTGCGGTATAGCCGTACACGGGGAATCTTTCTGTGGCGGCACTTTCTTCCGACGGACGCCACGGGAGGAGGTTATTGCACCGGCCCCAATGCCATCGGAATATGGTGGCGGTACGGTGGGAACAGGTACCGGAAGGTACCGGTTCGTGCGCAGTTAAGCCGCATTAAATTAATGGACCCGGGGTAACAAGTTGGGGCGTTAATACTGTTGCAATTAGTAAAAAATTGTGTAGTTTTGCACTCCGCCTTTTCTGCGCACCGTAGGAGACGGCCTTTACGAACGGATATTAATAAGTATAAATAAACTCAAACAAAATGCAGAATAAAGGTGCACTTAAATTATTGGTGGTCCTTCTGGTGGTCGCCTGTGCGTACCAGCTTTCGTTCACCTACGTCACATACCGCGCCGAGAAGAAGGCGGAACGTTACGCCGCCCAGTTCCCCGTGGAGGAGCGCGCGGAAAAGGAGCAGGCCTATCTCGACTCCATCAAGACCAAGACGGTATACAACCTCGGTTTTATCAAATATAACTACCGCGAAGCCAAGGAGAAAGAGATAAACCTCGGTCTCGACCTCAAGGGGGGTATGAACGTAATCCTCGAAATTTCGGTGGAGGACGTGGTGGTGGCGCTTGCCAACAACAGCCAGGACCCGGCGTTCGTGCAGGCCATAGCGCAGGCCAAAGAGGCGCAGAAGAGCAGTTCGGACGACTTTATAACCCTCTTTGCAAGGGCCTACAACGAGACCTCCGGCGGTGCACCTCTGGCCAATGTATTCAACACTCCGGAACTGCGGAATGAGATAGGGCCGACGTCCTCGAACGACGAGGTGATACGTGTTCTGCGCCAACAGTCGGACGGGGCCATCGCCAACTCTTACAACGTACTGCGTAACCGTATCGACCGGTTCGGGGTTACACAGCCCAATATACAGCGCATCGAGGGTTCCGGCCGAATTCTGGTGGAGCTTCCGGGGGTGAAGGAGCCTGAGCGCGTGCGCAAACTGTTGCAGGGTACCGCATCGCTCGAGTTCTGGGCCGTGTACGACAATACCGAGATGTTCCCCATCTTCATGGGCATCAACGAAATCCTCCGCGATATAGAACAGGCCGTAAAGGGGGACAGGGAACCCGGCGAGGAGACAGTCGTAGAAGAAATCGAACTTCCGCAGGGGCTGGAGGAGGCCCTCGAAGAGGAGGCCTCCAACGAACTGCTTGCCGCCCTCGAGGAGTTGGAGGGGGAAGAACTCGGCGAGGCTCTGGGCATGACCGTTAGCAACCCGCTGTTCGACAAGCTCATGCCCTCGGTGGACTACAACACGATGCAGGCCTACTCGACCCCGGTGGTCGGCATGGCCTATTCGTACGACACCTCGGCGGTAATGTCCCTGCTCAATATGCCGCAGGTCCGCTCGAGGCTCCCGCGCGACGTGAGATTCAAGTGGGACGTCAGCCCGATGAAGGATAACAACGTCGAGACCAATATTTACCAGCTCTACGCCATTAAGGCGAATACGCGCGACGGACAGGCTCCGCTCGACGGCGGCGCCATTACCGACGCCCGTCCCCAGTATTCACAGTTCGGGTCGGCCGCCGAGGTACATATGACTATGAACGGCGACGGCGCGGGCCGTTGGGCGCGGCTCACGGCCGACAATATCGGAAGTTTCATCGCCATCGTCCTCGACGACTACGTCTACTCGGCGCCGAGGGTGAATCAGGAGATAACGGGCGGAAGCTCTCAGATTACCGGCAGTTTTACCATACAGGAGGCTACCGACCTTGCCAACGTGCTCAAATCGGGTAAACTGCCCGCTCCGGCGCGCATTATACAGGACACTGTGGTGGGTCCGTCTCTCGGACGGGAATCCATCAATTCCAGTATGCTGTCGTTTCTGCTGGCTTTCATTCTGGTGCTTATCTACATGATACTGTTTTACAGCACGGCGGGCTGGGTGGCCAGCGTGGCCCTTATAGCCAACCTGTTCTTCCTGTTCGGGGTGCTCGCCTCGTTCGGGGCGGTGCTTACCCTGCCGGGTATAGCCGGTATCGTGCTGACGATGGGTATGGCGGTGGACGCCAACGTGATTATCTACGAGAGAATTAAAGAGGAACTCAGGGGAGGCAAAGGTCTCGCCGCGGCGATACAGGCCGGGTACAAGAACGCCACCTCCGCCATCCTCGACTCCAATATAACCACCATGATAACGGCCATCGTGCTGTTCATGTTCGGTATCGGTCCGGTGCGCGGCTTCGCCACCACCCTTATTATCGGTATCCTTACCTCGCTCTTCTGCGCGTTCGTAATCACGCGGATGATTTACAACCGGATGCTGGCCAGGGAGAAGGATATCAAATTCTCCACGAAATTCACCGAAAATTTCCTGAGCAATACGAAGTTCGACTTCCTCAAGAGCCGGAAGACCTCGTATCTCGTTTCGGGTATACTCATTGTAATCGCAATCTGCTCGCTCTCGTTCCGCGGCCTCAACTACGGTGTGGACTTTACGGGTGGCCGTTCTTACGTGGTACGGTTCGACCGGAACGTTACGGCCGACGAGGTGCGCGACGCCCTTTATGAAAAGCTGGCGGACGCCCCGGGCGACGACGCCGAAAAGAGTGTGAACGTGGTTCAGTTCGGTAACGCGGACCAGATGCGTATCGTAACGCAGTACCGCGCGGACGACGATTCGGACGATGCGACGGATCAGGTGGAACACCTGCTCTACGAGGCTCTCAGCCCGCTCTATGTCGACCCTATTTCGGAAACACAGTTCCAGACTACTGCCACCAACCCCAACGGTATCGTTTCGGCCGACAAGGTAGGGGCGAGTATCGCCCATGAGACCATACGCAATTCGTTTATCGCCGTATTTTTCAGCCTTCTGGCAATCGGTATCTACGTGATGCTTAGGTTCAGGCAATGGCAGTGGGGAGTGGGCAGCGTCGCCGCACTGGCGCACGACGCGTTCCTGACCATCGGGCTGTTCTCGCTGTTCCACGGCATACTGCCGTTTACCATCGAGGTGGACCAGTCGTTCATCGCGGCCATACTTACCATTATCGGGTACTCGATAAACGATAAGGTGGTTATCTTCGACCGTATCCGCGAGAATCAGCAGTTGTATCCCAAACGGTCCGTTGCCGACAATATCAACAACGCTATAAACAGCACCCTGTCGCGTACAATCAATACCTCTGGTACGACGTTCGTGGTGCTTCTGGCGATATTCCTCTTCGGCGGTGAAGTAATCCGCGGATTTATCTTCGCCCTGATGTTCGGTGTGGTAATCGGTACTCTATCCTCGATATTCACAGCCACCCCGCTCGCTTACGACCTGATGAAGCGCACGGAGGAGAAAGAAGAGAAGAAAAAGTAGGCCGGATTAATCCGGACACCCGAAAGGACGGCCCATGCGGAGGGCCGTCCTTTCCTTTTTTCCCGACAACCGCATGTCCGCAGGGCCGCAAGCGCAGTCTTCCGCATATTATATTTCTCGGCGGCGAAAAGGGTGCGGGTATCGGGGTTCGTTTATCGGGGAAATTAATTAAATTTGTCAGTTACAAATAACAGTACCTGGGAGGCCCGGATGGATTTTATACGGTTTACGATTGTCGACATTCTGGATATCTTCGCTATCGCGTTGATAATGTATTACATATACAAACTCACACGGGATACGCAGGCACCCAATATCCTGTCGGGCATCATACTGATATACCTGCTGTGGATAGTGGTGAAGGCCCTGAACATGGAGATGCTCTCCGCCGTGCTGGGTCACATTATAGGTGTGGGGGTGGTGGCGCTGATAGTGGTGTTCCAACCGGAGATACGGCGGTTCCTCCAGGTGCTGGGGAAGAAGAGCAAGCAGCGGAGAAATTCTTTCCTCAGCAAGCTGTTCGATTTCCGGGAGGAGAAGACCTCGGATATGAGTTTCCTGAACCCGGTTGTCAAGGCCTGCGCGGATATGTCGGCCGGCAAGACAGGGGCGCTGATTGTAATACAGGAGTATGTGGACCTGTCGTTTATCACGGAGACGGGTATAACGCTGGACGCGAATATTAGCTCGTCACTGCTGAAAAATATTTTTTTCAAGAACTCCCCGATGCACGACGGCGCGCTGGTTATAAACAACGGGCGGATTGTCGCGGCCAAGTGCGTATTGCCATCCACGCAGAGCGACGTTCCCATTTCGTTCGGGATGCGGCACAGGGCCGCGTTGGGGGTAACGGAGGTGAGCGATGCAATTGTGATAGTGGTATCGGAGGAGACCGGAGCGATATCGGTGGCCCGCAACGGGCAGATTAAGATAGGCATCCCGCCCGATGCGCTCTATCAGGAGCTTATCGCGCTGATGGAGATAGTCTCCGAGGAGCAGAACAAGGTGGAGACGGCGCCTGTGCAGTAACGGCCCGCGGAGTGCGAAGCAGTGAGGGGACAGAGATCAGAGTAGAGAGCGGAGTAGTGAGCGGACAGTAAGTGGCATCGTGCAGGTATAAAGCGGAATAGAGAGCGAACATAGGCCCGACCGGGCCATCCCTCGCAGATTGGCGGACACTCCGGAGGAAAAATTGATTGAAAAGATGAAAAACGAGACGGGAAAATACAGGTTCGAGACCCTGCAGGTCCATGCCGGGCAGGAGCCCGACGGGGATACCCTGTCGCGGGCGGTGCCGATTTACCAGACCACTGCATACCTGTTCAAGGATGCCCGGCACGGTGCGGACCTGTTCGCCCTGCGTGCGGAAGGTAACATCTACACCCGGATGATGAATCCCACCACGGCCGTCCTCGAAGACCGGGCGGCGGCGCTGGAAGGCGGCGCGGCGGGGCTTGCGGTCGCTTCGGGCCATGCGGCGCAGCTGGTAGCCCTGGCCTCCATTATGCGGGAGGGGGACAATATGGTGACCAGCCCGTATCTATACGGGGGGACCTACAATCAGTTCAAGAACACCTTCCGGGGGTTCGGTATCGACGTAAGGTTCGCCGCGGGTAACCGCCCGGAGGATTTTCTCGCCCTTGCGGACGAGAACACGAAATGTTTCTACACCGAGAGCATCAGCAACTCGAATTTTTTCGTGCCCGACTTCCAGGCTCTCTCGGAAGCGGCCCACGGCATAGGCGTACCTCTTGTGGTGGATAACACCTTCGGAGCGTGCGGATATGTCTGCCGCCCTATCGAACACGGGGCGGATATAGTCGTCGAGTCGGCCACCAAATGGATGGGCGGCCACGGCACGAGTATGGGCGGCATCATAGTCGACAGCGGCCGGTTCGACTGGACCGGCGGCCGGTTCCCGGCTATAAGCGAGCCTTCGGCAAGCTACCACGGACTGAAATTCACCGAGGCATTCGGCAATCTGGCCTTTATAATGAAGTGCCGCACGGAGGGGCTGCGCGACCTGGGACCCGCGATTGCCCCCTTCAACTCGTTTATGATAACGCAGGGGCTGGAGACCCTGTCGCTTCGCGTGCAGCGCGAGTGCGACAACGCGCTGGAACTGGCCCGCTGGTTCGACGGCCACCCGATGGTGGAGAGCGTGAACTACCCGGGGCTGGAGTTCCACCCCACCCACGGCCTTGCCCGCCGGTACCTGCGGAACGGGTTCGGAGCGGTGCTCTCTATCGTACTCAAAGGGAGTAAGCAGGACGCGCAGCGGTTCGTAGACTCGCTCGGGCTGGTCTCGCACCTCGCCAACGTGGGCGACAACAAGACGCTGATTATACAGCCGTCGGCCACGACCCACTCGCAGTTGGACGATGCGGCTCTCGAAGCGGCCGGTATTGCGCAGTCGATGCTGCGGATTTCGGTCGGTATCGAACATATCGAGGACCTTAAAAAAGATTTCGAAAACGGTTTCCGTGCCGTCGGTTAGCGGCCGGAGTTCCGGGCCGGTGGAGAGGGTGGATTACCCCGCCGGTAGCCGACGGTCCATTCCCGGACCCGTGACCGAACCCGTGACCGAACCCGAGACCGGACCCGTGACAGAACCCGTAACCGGTCCGGGTGCGGCGGAAACAACGATAAACAGTGCTGCCCGGAAGGGTGAAGCAACAAAACGGATATAGACAGGAATGCCTGTAAAATATTACAGATACGATAAACCTTTCCGGCTGGAGAACGGCGAGGAGCTGCCCGAACTTACCATAGCATACCACACGTTCGGCCGGGCGAAGGGGGACAATACCGTCTGGGTATGCCATGCCCTGACGGCCAACTCCGACGTAGCAGACTGGTGGCCCGGAACGGTGGACCGCGGCAGGTTCCTCGACCCGCAGAGGCACTTCATTGTCTGCGCCAACATTATCGGGTCGCACTACGGTTCGACCGGCCCCCTGAGTACCAACCCGGCCACGGGCGAACCTTACTACGACGCCTTCCCGTTCATCACGGTGCGCGATATGGTGAACGCCCATTTCCTGCTTGCGGAGCACCTCGGCATAACGTCGGCGCGGGCGGTCATAGGCAGCTCCATCGGCGGATTTCAGGCTATGGAGATGGCGCTGACCCGACCGGATTTCGTAAAGAAACTGGTGCTCATCGCTACCTCGGCCCGCAGCCAGCCGTGGACCATCGCGTTCAACGAGTCGCAGAGAATGGCCATCGAGGCCGACCACTCCTACGGCCAGCCCGACGGCGAGGCCGGGAAAAAGGGGATGCGGGTAGCGAGGTCCCTCGGTCTGCTGAGTTACCGCGGCTCGTCGGCCTACAACGCCACGCAGCAGGAAAACGACAACTTTTTCAAGGTGGCCGGTTTCCGTGCGGGAACCTACCAGCAGTATCAGGGCGACAAGCTATGCCGCAGGTTCGACGCCTATTCGTACTACCGCCTTACGCAGGCGTTCGACTCGCACAATGTGGGCCGGTTCCGGGGCGGTATCGAGAGCGCCCTGTCGCAGATAGGATGCCCGACCCTTATAATCGGCATCTCTTCGGATATAATATTTCCTGTCTCGGAACAGATATACCTTTACAGGCATATCCCCGGGTCGAAATTATACATACTCAGTTCCGACTTCGGCCACGACGGGTTTCTGATTGAGTCGGACAAACTCAACGCTATCCTGAAACCATTTATAAACACCCCAAAGCCTACCAATAAATGAAGCTACCTGAATCTATAAAAATACTGCTGCTCGGCTCGGGAGGCCGCGAATGCGCGCTGGCCTGGAAAATCGCGCAGAGCCCGAGGGTCGCGGGCCTCTTTATCGCCCCGGGCAATGCCGGGACCTCCGCATACGGTACCAACGTAGACCTCAATCCGAATAACTTCGGCACGGTAAAGCAGTTTATCCTCACCAATAATATAAACCTCGTCGTCGTGGGTCCCGAAGAACCGCTCGTGAAGGGTCTTCAGGACTATATCCGCGAGGACAGCGAGATATACCATGTGCCGGTGGTCGGCCCGTCGATGCTCGGCGCGCGGCTGGAGGGGAGCAAGGACTTCGCGAAAGCGTTTATGGCCCGCCACGGAATACCCACGGCCGCGTACAGGAGTTTCGGCAAGGAGACGGTCGGGGAGGGTTACGAGTTCCTCGAAAGCCTTACCCCGCCCTACGTGCTCAAGGCGGACGGACTTGCGGCCGGGAAAGGTGTCCTTATAATCGAAGAACTCGAAGAAGCTAAATCCGCGCTGGCCGATATGCTGGGCGGAAAGTTCGGCGCGGCGGGTAACACGGTGGTAATCGAGAGTTTCCTCAGGGGTATCGAGTGCTCGGTGTTCGTAGCCACGGACGGGAAAAACTACAAGGTGCTCCCGGTGGCGAAGGACTACAAACGCATCGGCGAAGGCGATACCGGTCCGAACACCGGGGGTATGGGCGCCGTATTACCGGTCGCGTTCGCCGACGGGGAATTTATGGAGAAGGTCCGCACACGCATCATCGAACCGACAGTCGCCGGTCTGGCACAGGAGAAGATAGATTACCGCGGGTTCATATTTATCGGGCTGATGAACGTGGACGGCGAACCGTACGTTATAGAGTACAACGTCCGTCTCGGCGACCCCGAGACGGAAGCGGTGCTCCCTCTTATCGGCTCCGATATCGTCTCGCTATTCGAAGCCATCGTATTCGGACAGTTAGACAAATACGAACTCGACCTGTCGGACGGGTACTGCGTGACCGTGATGTGCGTTGCGGGCGGCTACCCGGGCGACTACGCCAAAGGCGACGAAATAACCGGACTGGAGACTGCCGCCGGGGAGACCGGCAGCTTGATTTTCCACGCCGGAACGGCCCGGCAGGGTATGAAAACCGTGACCAACGGCGGACGCGTACTCTCCGTAACCTCTCTGGGGGGCACTCTCGACGAGGCTCTCACCAAGAGCTACCGGACCATCGAGGGGATATCGTTCGAAGGGAAGACATACCGAAGGGATATCGGGCAGGACCTCAAAAAGTACGGCGGAAAGTAGCGGGCCGTCCGGGGACGGGCATGAGTAACAACGGCCGTTCCGCTCAGAACCAGTTATCGGGGACACCGGCCACCTGCCTCATCCATCGGTTTGGCCGCACAGGTGGGAGTACCACGGATAAAAATGGTCCGGTACGGTCTCCCCGCTTGGGAATAAGGGTGCAGCAGGATAATTTCCGAAACGTTCCGGCGGTAGCCTGCCAAGGGTCCGGCAGAAGCAACTGCCAAGAGTGCG
This sequence comes from Rikenellaceae bacterium, assembly GCA_020859685.1. Classification (GTDB taxonomy): domain Bacteria; phylum Bacteroidota; class Bacteroidia; order Bacteroidales; family Rikenellaceae; genus WRDF01. The sequence goes on along the minus strand of JAJBVT010000078.1, from coordinate 21,542 downwards.
GCAGAAGCGCTGCCACGGGGCCGGCAAAAGCAACTGCCAAGAGTCCGGCAGAAGCAACTGCCAAGGGTCCGGCAAAAGCACTGCCAAAGGTTCGGCAAAAGCAACTGCCAAGAGTCCGGCGGAAGCAACTGCCAAGAGTCCGGCGGAAGCAACTGCCAAGAGTCCGGCGGAAGCAATGCCAAGAGTCCGGCGGAAACGCTGCAAGGCACGGCCGAATCGGAAAACGCTACTCTCCGGGGCTAAAACCCTCCGAATGCCCCGGCACGGTTAACCGTGCCGCAACTTACTGATTACCACGCTCCACCCGACCGTAATACCCGACCGGCGACACCTCAACCAATTTGAAACCTTACCGGATAAGATGCACACGGACGTAACACGGCAAACATTCGGCTCGATACTGTTCCAGTTCATATTTTTCGCCGCCCTGCTCTGGGGCTGTTCGCTACGGGGCGGTGTCCCGTTATCGGGAGTTAGCGGCGATATCTATATTCCCGGTAATCTGGTGAACCATTACAGCGGTGCGTATCCTTACATGGCATTGTCCCTGTCGCTCGTATTGGTGTTCGTCAATGCTTTCGTTATCACGCGCACCGTCTCCCGTAATCTGGTCTATCCCGTACGTAGCTACCTGCCGTGCATCTTCTACCTGCTGATTTCGTGCGGCATCTGCTTTCCGGCTTACGACCTTACGGCGATTGTCGCCGCCTACCTCATCGTCTGCGCCACGGTGGCCTTTATCTCCTCGTTCGTACGGACGGTAAGTTTCGGGACCACCTTCCGCGGGGCCTTCTTCATCGGCCTTACTCCGTTGCTGGAGCCCCAGAACGCCATATATATCCTGCTGGTACCCATAGCTACGGTGGTGTTCCGCAGGTGCACGCGCGAAACTACCGTGGCCGTGCTCGGCTCATTGTTTCCCACCCTGCTGGCCGCTTATATCTACTGGACGCTGGGTTACGGCTTCACCGGGGTATTCGAATCCGTCTGGCAGGGCTTCGCGTACGCCGCCCCGGCGGCCACACCGTTATTCCCGGCAGGCCCGGCCGGTATCGGAAAGTCTGCCGCGGCGGGAATCGTGGCTCTGACCGTGGTGCTGTCCGCCTTCACATTTATGGCCGCCGCGGCCGATATGAGGACCCGCGCCTATAAGATACAGGTATTCGCCCTCTGGTTCCTCGTGGTATGCGCCGTCTCGATGGCTATGCCGTCGCGCACCGAAGGGAATTTCGCGGTAATGGCTATCCCGGCGAGTATCCTCGCCCCATCGTATTTCGTACGGCACCGCGGGATATTGCCGCTCCTTTTATATATAATTATGTGCGCGGCCGTAGTTACCGCTGCCCTACTGCCCCTGCTTACCTGAATCAATAGTCGCCCGCATCCATTTCCGCGGCTATTTTCAGCATCGCATCGCACAACCGGGCCAGCTCCTCTTCCCGGATAATATACGGGGGCATTATATAGAACAGCCTGCCGAACGGGCGTATCCATACCCCCTCCTCCACACACCGGCGCTGCAAGCGGGCCATATCCACCGGCCGATCCAGCTCCAGCACCCCAATGGCTCCCAATACCCGCACATCCCGTACGATGCCGAGGTCACGGGCAGGCGCAAGCCGCCGCCGCAGGGTATTCTCTATGGATTTTATCCGCTCCGACAGGGCCGGGTCGGAGATAAGTCCGAGCGACGCGCAGGCCACAGCGCACGCCAGCGGGTTCCCCATAAATGTAGGCCCGTGCATAAACACGTATGGAGGGTTCGAGGAGATAACCTCGGCTACCCCGGCGCTCGCCACTACCGCGGCGAAACTCATATATCCCCCCGTGATAGCCTTACCCAGGCACATTATATCGGGCGAAACCCCCGCCCGGTCGCAGGCGAACATCGTCCCGGTGCGCATAAAGCCGGTGGCAATTTCGTCCGCAATCATCAGCACTCCGTACCGGTCGCACAACTCCCGCACACCCCGGACATACTCGGGGTGGTAAAACCACATTCCTCCCGCTCCCTGCACCACCGGTTCGAGTATCACGGCGGCTATTCGCTCATGGTTCTCGGCGAGGAGAGCCTCCATTCCGGCGAGGTCCGAGGGGTCCCACTCCGCGCCGAACGGAACGGAGGGCCGGGGAGCGAAATAGTGCACCGGTAGGGCTCCGCGGTAGAAGGAGTGCATGCCGGTATCGGGGTCGCATACCGACATTGCCTGCCATGTATCCCCGTGGTAACCTCCGCGAACTGTTGCCAGCCGGGTGCGCCCGGCATGGCCGGACGCCTGCATATACTGTAATGCCATCTTGGCCGCCACTTCCACCGCTACCGAACCCGAATCGCAATAGAACACCCGGTCCAGCCCCTGCGGGGTCATCTCCACGAGCCTTCGGGCGAGATCGACCGCCGGTTCGTGCGTCAGACCGCCGAACATTACGTGTGAGAACCGCTCTAACTGGCCGACCGCGGCGCGGTTCAGCTCCGGGTGGTTGTACCCGTGTACCGCGCACCACCACGACGACATTCCGTCTATCAGCCGGGTTCCGTCCGTAAGTTCGATAAAAACCCCGTCGGCACCCGCTACCGGATAGACCGGAAGAGGGTCGGTCATAGAGGTATACGGGTGCCAAATGTGAATTTTATCATATTTTAGCAAATTTTTTTCTTTCGTTTCCATATCGAATATTGCATTTAGGTTACCGGACGGTTCCAAACAGCCCCGTCCGGATGTATAAAACAGCCGCACGATAGGTCGGCCGGACTTTTTTTCGTGATACGCAAAGACCCGCATGCGGGCCAAAACACCCTCCTGTCAGGATTTTGCAATCTCATATATGTGTCTTTTTGAATTAGTATTATTAATTTTTAATTGCATATTGCGTCTAATAAAGAATAATTGTATTTTTGTGGATGTTTTATATTATTTCACTATCCGTTTAACATCCACTATGTTTATTAATCCCCTTAATTAATTCCTATTATGGACAACTTCTACTCCCCTACCACAGACCAGCCGATGATCGTAAAGTTCATCCAGACCCAGCGCAATGCTATCCAGTCCCATAACTATGTCCGCCACGCAATCGGCTATGTCATACGCGGCCGTAAGTATATTTACAACGGCGACCTGAGGCAGGAAGTAAACCGCGGGGAGATGTTCTACCTGAGTTCCGGCAACCACTACACCGAGGAGATTCCCGAAGACAACAAACCCTTCGAGCAGATCGTCTTCTACTACTCTCCCGAAAAACTGGGAAAAATACTGGCGACCCTCAGTATGAACTACAACATGGATATCGTAAACGACCATTCGTGCCCCAACTGCCACGAACAGAACCATGTAATCTACCCGGCGTGGAATGCGGCCAAAACCTTCTTCAACATGGTAAACCAGTCCATCCGGGAGGGGGATATCACTAAGGACAAGACCCTCGAAAGCATGAAGATGCTCGAACTGATATACCTCATCCTTACCGAGAAGGAGTGCTGCTTCAAAACAAAAATACTCGAAAACACCGACAGTCACAAGGAAAATTTCGAACAGATAATCCACCGCAATATCTTCAACGATATTTCGATCGAGGCGCTGGCCCAGCAGTGCAACCGCAGCCTGACCTCGTTCAAAAAGGAGTTCAAGAAACACTACTTCGAACCGCCCCACAAATGGTTTATACGCCAGCGGCTGATGCACTCGCGCCTGCTGCTCATATCTACGAGTAAATCCATTTCGGAAATAGGCAACGAATGCAACTTCCCGAACACCTCGCATTTCATCAAGCTCTTTAAAAAGGAGTTCGGGATGACCCCCGCCGCATACAGGGCTTACCACAACGAGACCCGCCGCAACCAGGCCGCCGAACACAAGCCCAAGGACGACACTCAGGTAGGTTCCATGATGAACAGGCAGTAACCCGGTGGAGGTGACGCACCTTACGGCATCATAAATTTTTAAATAATAATGCAATAATAAGCTGCACTTTTAATGCGGCTTTTATTTGTATGAATAAAATATTAATATATCTTTGCGTAGATGTTAAGCGGGATTGTCCCGCAACCTCATTAACCTGATTAACCGAACCTGAAAGGCGGACTCTTCTATTAAGAGTCCGCCTTTTTATTGCGTTATACCGCTTAACAATTTTTAAGGTAACATTTACATGTTGCACTGAGGAGGTATTACCTCCGCTTCGCGCACGTGCGGCCATCCGGGGGCGGAGTGGCGGGCCGTTAAATCGAGTGGCGTAAATGTCTGAATCACTACCTTCTTTAACATGTCCGGAGCCCCGGCCCCGCTCCGGCCCCTACCCGAATGATTACATATATTCGGTGATACTGCGTGCCTTCCTTCCCGAGTTACGGCGACGCTCCTGTTTCTTCGCCCGTTTTGTATGCCATTTCGAAGTTGCCGCGTTGCCGGTGCGGACAACGTATGTGAACTCCTCATGCGAAATATCGCGGGTACGGGAATAGGCCCAGTTGTCGGACGATGCGGTATAGGTTTTATACCGGTTCACCGGCTCACGGTAGAGCTCAACACTGTAACCGTCAGCCTCGAAGGTCACTTTCACCTGCCTTTCCGACACGGTTTCGCGGTATTCGATTCCGCTGTCCAGTACATATTCCATTATGTTGTGGTAGGCCCTCGGGCTGGTGAATGAGACCTTCAGCCACGCAGGTCCCGCATCGCCGTACTGCAGGATTATCGAATAACTTCTGGTGTCGGCGACTTCGAGGAGTCCGGCCCAGACATCTGTTTTCGACAGGACATATCTGTTCTTATTGAACTTATAGGTGAAATTCTGACGAATCAACTCCTGCGCGGTCATATCGAGTAGGCGGGAGAACGGCAGGTCCTGCGCGAAACTTTGCCCCGCGAACAGGAACAGCAATAGCGATAAAAGGGATTTTTTCATGGTCCGGTAGTTTTTAGGGTGAATGTAAGTGGCCCTAAAATAGTAAAAAAAGGCCGAATAAATGCCTTTTTTGTCATTTTCTGCCACCGTATCCCGGCGGCTCGTAACCGGAACGGAAGTTATCCGGGAAGACCTGGCGACCCTTCCTCCTCTCCGCCCTCATTACCGACAACCGTTATACTCAAGGCCTTGCGGGTTTTAACCCCGAGCCGGCGCAGCTTCTCGGTACGGGCCACGAGGTTGCCGCTACCGGTAGCGAGCTGTTTCATCGCCTTTTCGTAATTGGCCCCGGCCGAGGTTATGCTCTTCCCGAGGGTCTCGAGCGTTTCGACGAACCCGGCGAACTTGTCGTATAATTTGGCCCCCTCGTCGGCAATCTCTATGGCGTTGCGGCTCTGGTCGTCCCGGCGCCACAACTCGTCCACGATTTTCAGCAGGGCCAGCAGGTTCGTCGGGCTGCTGACGATTACCTTTTTATTATACGCGTCGCTCCATATCGAAGAGTCGTTCTGCATGGCGCAGAGGTAGGCCGGTTCGTTGGGGATAAACATTATCACGAAATCCGGCGAGTCGAGCGACTCCTGATAACCCTTGCGACCCAACTCGTCCACATGCCTGCGGACCGACACGATATGGTCCTTCAGATACTTCCCGCGCTCCTCGGGCGGGCACTCGGAGCAGTACCCGGCGTAGGCCGTGAGCGACACCTTGGAATCTATCACTATCTGTTTCCTGCCCGGAAGGTTCAGTATCACGTCCGGCCGGAGGTTGTTGCCCTCGGCGTCCTTTATGTTCTGCTGGGTGGTAAAATGGATACCCGGTACGAGGTTGGAGTGTTCGAGCAGGGTCTGCAGAATCATCTCGCCCCAGTCACCCTGCACCTTCGAGTTGCCTTTCAGGGCGTTTGTCAGGTTGGTGGTCTCCTCGGTAATTTTGCGGTTGAGCTCGTGGAGGTTGCGGATTTCGTTCTGGAGGGCGCCCCGCTGGCGGTTCTCATCTGCATATATGGCCTCGACCCGTTCGCGGAACTCCCCTATCGAACTGCGGAACGGCTTTAACAGCGCGTCCAGCGACTGTTGGCTGGCATCTTTGAACTGGCGCGATTTTTCTTCGAGAATATCGTTCGCAAGGTTGCGGAATTCGAGCCGGAAGGCGTCCTGCAGTTTCGCAAATTCCTCTTTCTCGCGGGCCGCTTGTTCTGCGGTCAGCTCCAGCCGGGCTTTGAGGGCCGAATTTTCGGCGGCCAGCTCTGTCAATCTCTCGCCGGCGTCGCGGCGGGCTTCGCCGGACGAGGCCTCCAGATTGTCGATTTTCCTTCGAAGCGATTCGTTTTCGGCTTCCAGGGCGGCCCGGGCCGCCCCGACGGCAGCCGCCCGCCTGAGCGCGCCCGAAAAGAGCACCGACAGGACCACACATGACACCGCAAGGACGATTGTAACTATTATAAAAGGATTCATCTCTGTCTTTTATACAAAAGTAACAATAAATACCCGGACCGGACAGGCCTCCCCACGCATTATTTCAGGTTAGGAAGTTAATACAAGGCAGTTTTTTATTACCTTTATCGAATCGACACGATATGTTTTCATTCTCGGACAGAGACCAATACAAATTAATCCCACCTATAAGCATTATGAAAAAAATCTCTACCTTCCTCAAACCGGCGCTGCTCGTTATGCTGGCCGTACTGCTGGTAAACTGCGGCAAGAAGTCCTCGGGCGACTACCGAAACATCATTCCCGAAACATCGTTCCTCACCATATCCGTCAACGGCAACTCACTGATGGAGAAGGCGGGGTTCTCACCGGCCGAAAGGGCCGCGTACAGGGACCAGGCCGGTACCTTGCTCGGCTTTATGGGCGCCATGCTCACCGCTGACGACAAGGAATTTATCCTCTCGCTGATAGACGACTTCGATAACTCGGGCCTCAGTTTCAGCCACGACGTCTATATGTTCATGGATTTCGAGAACAGAAACCTCAACGACCCCGACCCTACGGTAGGAGTGCTCGCCAAGGTGGGCAACAGCAAAAAGCTGGGCCAGCTAATCGACCTTATAACCCGTTTCAGCCCCGAGCTTAAAGTCGGCTCGGAAAAGGGTATAAATATCATTCCCGTGGCGCAGGAGTACGGCAACAGTATCGTGATGGCTTATGACAACAACGCCTGCCTGATATACCGCTCCCCGAAAGACTATTCGGCGACGGTGAGCGACGCGGTCCGGCTGTTCGGCGGCTCGGGCGCTTCGCTGTACGGCAACAGGGACAACTCGGTATTTTTCAACGGCAAGTCGGATATAGGCATGCTAATGTCGTATAAATCGATAGTGGAGATGGCTGGAGACGCGATGCCGATGGCGGATATCATGTCGTCCGCAAGTATCTACCTCAACACTGATTTCAAAAAGGGCGTAATAGACACCGACTACGGCATACTTTTCAGCAACGGGGAGGCGAAAAAACGGTTCGAGGAGTTCTACGCTTCCGGCAAGGTAACCGGCAAATTCGCAAACCTTATTCCGGACGACGTTCTGGCCGCCTTCTCGGGTTACTTAGACGGGGAGAAGGTATATATGGGCCTCTCGCAGGTTCCTCAGTACGCGTTCCTGACCCTCGCGCCCGAAGTTAAGGAGATCCTCGGCTCGTTCAAAGGCGATATGATGTTCGCCTTCACCGGAATGGATATCCTGCGCGGGGAGTACCTCGGGCTGCTCGCCGCCACGGTTAGCGACCCCGCAGTCCTTGGCAACCTTGTGGAGCAGATCGGTGCACTGGTGGATATCCGCACCGAAGGGGATAACAGCTACTCCACGGTTATCGGCAACTTCCCGGTAATGTTCGGGGTGCATGACGACGTGCTCTATATCGCCAACGACCCGGTTATGGTCGAGGCCATTAAGGGCAAGAGCATCGACGCTCTGGACAACGACATCCGCAAACATTTCCAATCGGGCTACGGCGCGGTATACGTGAATATGAACCGTTTACTGGGCGACGTTCTGGAACTGGCCTCTTACGGCATTATAGATAGCGACGCGGCCGGGATTCTCCACTTTCTGAACTCGTTCGAGGACGTGGTGATTTACTCCAGCTCGCCTTACGAGGGTAAGATGGTGGTAAATATGGTCGATAAAGATAGCAACGCGATAGAATCTATGGCCAACTTCATCCGGGATATCGCGATGGGTTCTATGGGTGCGGTCCTGCCGTTCTAACTTAGCTTATAATGGAGAGAATCGAATTACAGCAGGTTATACCTGCTGTTTTTGCAGATACCCCGCCGGTCGGCTCGGGCGTGTGGCTCTGCGGGGCCACCCTCGACAAGGGGCGGTCTTACCTTATCGAGGCCTCTTCGGGACTCGGCAAGACGACCCTATGCAGTTACCTCTACGGCTGGCGGAGCGACTACTCGGGCACCGTCCTCTACGACGGCGAGGATATCCGCGGCTTCGGTGTGGCCCGCTGGACGGAGCTGCGCCGGAGGGATATGGCCATACTGTTTCAGGACATGAAACTGTTCGGGGAGCTGACAGCCCTCGAGAACCTCCGGCTGAAAAACGACCTGACGGGCCGTAAGACGGAGGGCGAAATCGTCTCTATGCTCGGGCGGCTGGGCCTCGGCGACAAGGCGGACAGCCCCGCGGCCCTGCTCTCGGCGGGCCAGCAGCAGAGGGTCGCCTTCGTGCGGGCGCTTTGCCAGCCGTTCGACTTTATCGTCCTCGACGAGCCGGTGAGCCACCTCGACGAGGCCAACTCCGCCCTGATGCGCGACCTGCTGACAGAAGAGGCCCGGGCGCAGGGAGCCGGTATAATCGTAACCTCCATCGGCAAACATTTCGATATGCCGTACGACAATATTATAAAGCTATGAACCCGGTCGGAAAGGTACTCAACAGCAACAAGGGACTGTGGCGGTTCGCCGGATTTACGGCGGCCAACATCGCTGGGCTGGCGGTGATACTGGGCGCGTTCCAGTTGTACCGGGATGCGGCGCCGCTGCTCACCGGCCCCGATTCGTTTATGCGTAACGACTATGTGATTCTGTCGAAAAAGGTCACCTCCCTCCAGGCGGTGGGCGTGGGGAGCAGCGATTTCCGCGATTCGGAAATCGGGGATATAGCTTCTCAACCCTTCGTGGTCCGCACCGGGGTCTTCACCCCGGCCACCTACCATATCGACGCGTCGGTGTCGGCCGGGGGAATGGGCATGTCGAGCTTCCTCTTTTTCGAGGCGGTGCCGGATGCGTTTATCGACGTGAAGAGCGATATATGGCGGCTCGACACAGCATCGAAGGTCATACCGATAATAATTCCGCGCAACTACCTGAATCTCTATAACTACGGGTTTTCCCGGTCGCAGGGACTTCCGCAGGTGTCGGAGGACCTGTTCGGCGCGCTGACCGTGGACCTGCGGCTCGCGGGCAACGGCCACACGGACCGGTTCGAGGGCCGTATAGCCGGATTCTCCGACCGCCTGAACACGATTCTCGTCCCGCAGGAATTTATGGAGTGGTCCAACGCCCGGTTCGGCGGCGGGGAGAAGCCCGCCGTTTCGCGGGTAATAGCCGAGGTTACCGACGCCTCGTCCGACGAGCTGGCCCTCTACCTCTCCGACCGCGGTTACGAGACCGAGGGCGAGAACGCGGGCCGCGGCACCGGGGCATGGTTCCTCCGCCTGATTACGGGGATAGTACTGACCGTGGGGCTCATAATTACCGTGCTCGCTTTTTCTCTGCTGATACTGAGTATATTCCTGCTCCTACAAAAAAATTCGGGCAAACTGCGCGACCTGATGCTGCTGGGCTTTTCGCCCGGACAGGTGTCTATGCCCTACATAAGGTTGGCTCTTGTCCTAAATGCATCGGGATTAGTGGTGGCGCTCGCGGCGGTTGGCCTGCTCCGCGGTACGTACCTGCCGGTATTCGCCCGGATGACGCCGGGATACGATACCGTGGGGTTCCTTCCGACCGTCCTCGTGGGCATCGTCCTTGCCGCTCTCTCGGCCGCTACCACCGCCCTGCTTATCCGCCGGAAGGTTATCCGCCTTTGGTAGGGGCCGGTTGGTGGCCGATGTCGGAACTTGTAGAAAAACGTTCCGGACAAATTGGTTATCTTTGCGGGGATTGAAACAGTAAAGTTATGGAAAGGATAATCTCACCCTCGATGCTGTCGGCCGATTTCGGAAACCTCGAACGGGACACCCGGATGATTGACCGCAGCAGTGCCGGCTGGGTTCATATAGATGTGATGGACGGGGTGTTCGTGCCAAACATTTCGTTCGGTTTCCCGGTGATGAAGCCCATACGGCAGGCCACGGAGAAGTTTCTCGACGTACACCTGATGATAGTGGAGCCGATGAAGTATGCCGAGAGATTCGCCGGTGCCGGTGCCGACCTGGTTACGATTCACTACGAAGCTGTGGACGATGCGGCCGCCGCGTTACGACAGATAAGGTCCTACGGAATAAAGTCGGGTATATCGGTAAAACCGGCCACTCCGGTATCGGTTCTGGACGGTCTTCTGGAATATGCCGACCTCGTGCTGATAATGAGTGTGGAGCCGGGTTTCGGGGGCCAGAGCTTTATAGAGGGCAGCCTCGAAAAAGTAGCCGAACTGCGCCGGATGATAGACGCGGCAGGCACCGGCACGCTTATCGAAATAGACGGGGGAATCAGTTCGGAGAACGCCGGGGAGGTGTTCGCGGCCGGGTGCAACGTGCTTGTGGCCGGAAGCGCGATATTCGGTGCGCCGGACCCGGAGGCCGAAATCCGGAGGATGCTCCGCTCCGCCCGGTAGGCTCCGTGGAGGGGGCCGGGAAATTCCGGCAGGAACAGGCACGAACAGGCACTAAAATGCACGAACAGGTAGGAACAGATAGGAACAGGTACGAACCTTCGCAGGCTCTAAGTTTAAATATCCATCCCGTAGGCCCGGAAAAGTGGGCTTTAATTGTCAAAACCGATGATTTCCGTAGATAACCTGACCGTCCGTTTCGGCGGCTGGGACCTTTTTAAAGAGATATCTTTTATAGTCAACCCGCGCGACCGGATAGGTCTGGTGGGGAAGAACGGCGCGGGCAAGACCACCCTTCTGAAGGTTCTCACGGGCGAACAGCCCGCCACCTCGGGCGGGGTCTCGAAGAACCCGGGAGTCACCCTCGGCTACCTGCCCCAGCAGATGAAGGTGGCCGATACCACGTCGCTCGCCGAGGAGACCGCCAAGGCGTTCGACGAGGTACTGGCTCTCGAAGCTGAGATGACCGCGCTGACCGACGAGATATCCCGCCGCACGGACTACCAGACCGAAAGCTACGCCGCCCTGCTGGACCGCCTCAACGATGTAACCGACCGATACCACATTCTGGGCGGGGACCAGCGCGAGGCCGACATCGAAAAGACCCTGCTCGGCCTCGGCTTCCGCCGTGAGGACTTCGGCAGGCCCACCCGAGAGTTCAGCGGCGGATGGAGAATGCGTATCGAGCTGGCCAAGCTCCTGCTCCGCCGCCCGGACGTATTCCTGCTCGACGAGCCGACCAACCACCTCGACATCGAGAGTATCCAGTGGCTGGAAGGATACCTCAGGGAGTACCCGGGCGCCGTGGTGCTGATATCGCACGACCGTGCATTCCTGGACAACGTGACCAACCGCACCATCGAAATATCCCTGGGAAAGGTCTACGACTACAAGGCTTCGTACAGCGACTATGTGGAGCTTCGCCGGGAGCGGCGCGAGCAGCAGATGGCCGCCTACCAGAACCAGCAGCGGATGATAGAGAAGACCGAGGAGTTTATCGAGAAGTTCCGCTACAAGCCCACCAAGTCCAATCAGGTCCAGTCGCGCGTGAAGCAGTTGGAGAAGCTCGAACGGCTCGAGGTGGACGAGGAGGACGTGAGCCGTATGAACATCAAATTCCCGCCCGCTCCGCGCTCCGGACAGATAGTGGCCGAGGTGAAGGAGGCCGGAAAGAGTTTCGGCCCCAAGCATGTTTTCAGCGGGGCGGAGTTCGTTATCGAACGGGGCGAGAAGATAGCGCTTGTGGGCCGTAACGGCGAAGGCAAGACCACCTTCGCCCGTATGCTTATCGGGGAACTCCAACCCACGGAGGGCAGTGTGCGCATCGGCCACAATATCAACACCGGCTACTACGCCCAGAACCAGGACGATTTGATGGACGGCGACGCCACTGTGTTCGACACGCTGGACCGGGTCGCAGTGGGCGACATCCGTACCCGGCTGCGGGATATTCTGGGTGCGTTCCTCTTCCGCGGGGACGAGATAGACAAGAAGGTAAAGGTGCTCTCCGGCGGCGAAAAGGCGCGGCTCGCGATGGCCCGGATGATGCTCGAGCCGCACAACCTGCTGGTGATGGACGAACCCACCAACCACATGGACATGCGGTCGAAGGATATACTGAAGAACGCTCTGATGAAGTACGACGGCACTCTGGTGCTGGTCTCGCACGACCGAGAGTTCCTCGACGGGCTGGTGGACAAGGTTTACGAGTTCCGTGACGGGGCGGTGAAGGAGTATCTCGGCGGTATCTGGTACTTCCTCGAAAAACGCAAGCTGGAGTCCCTGAAGGAGGTGGAGCGAAAGGAGACGGCCTCCGGGAAGGCCGTTCCGGCACCTGCCGACAGCGGGAAACTAACCGGCGGGAAGCCCATCGACGGGAAAGCCACCGGCGAAAAGGACGCGGCGGGGGGTAAAAGAGGTTCCGGGAAGGCTGCGGCTGGTGGACAAGGGGGGTTCGGAAAAAGTTCGGCCACCGGGAAACCGGCCGCTGCCGCAAACCGTCCGGCCACCGGTAATCCGGCCGCCACGGCCGCCCAAACGTCCGGCCCCGATGCCGTCCCAGCCGATAAATCCGCAGGCGGCAAAGCCGAATACGAACAGCGCAAGGAGGCCGAGAAACAGGTTCGGCGGGTGCGCACCGCCATCGAAAAGTGCGAGACGGAGATATCCGCGCTCGAAACTTCGGTTTCGGAATGGGATGCCCGTCTTGCCACACCGGAGGAGTACGGCATCGACCTTGCCGACCCCTCGGTATTCGAGAATTACAACGCTCTCAAACGCAAGCTGGAACTCAGGATGCACGAGTGGGAGAAACTGAACTACGAACTGGACATCCTCACCGGGGAGTGACAGAAGGAGGAGGTGGTCGGGAACACCTATCCGGTCGCCTGTCATCCGCAGGGTGCTATTGATTGACGGCCCGTGAGGAGAGCGGCCAAAAAAATTACCGGTAGTTTAGAGCCGGACCCGTACAAAACAAAATAGAGATACCTCGAAAAACGCGACGATGGATAATATAATTTTCGGCATAAGGCCGGTCATAGAGGCGATTAACGCCGGTAAGGAGTTGGAGCGCGTCTGGTTCCGCAAAGGCGGCGACGGCCTGCTGCTGAACGATTTGCGCGATATGTGCCGCCGGTACAGGATAAATACGCAGGAGGTCCCGGTCGAGAAGCTAAACCGGCTGACCAAAGGCAACCATCAGGGCGTGGTGGCCCGGATGGCTGCCATCGGCTATGCCGAACTAACCGATATACTGGATGGCATACCCCAGGAGGAGACCCCGCTGCTGCTGCTGTTCGACGGGGTTACGGACGTCCGGAATTTCGGCGGAATAGCCCGCAGCGCTCTATGCGCGGGGGTACACGGGCTGGTGGTACCGGTAAAAAACTCGGCGCCTGTTACGGCCGACGCGGTGAGGTCGTCCGCCGGGGCTCTGACGCATATCCCCGTATGCCGGGTTGGAAGCCTACGCAATACGGTCAAAACCCTTCTCTCGGCCGGGTTCACCGTCGCCGCCGCAACGGAGAAGGGCGAGACACTTCTCTACGACGCCGACCTTACGGGTCCCCTCTGTATCGTGATGGGCAGCGAAGACACGGGCATCTCCAGAGAGTTGCTGAAACTTTGCGGTACGCAGCTCTCCATCCCCATGCACGGCGATATCGGTTCGCTGAACGTATCGGCCGCCGCCGCGGTGGTGCTGTTCGAAGCCGTCCGTCAACGGGGCGCGGGAAAAACGAACCCCACAGTTTCGGGCGAACAGTAACCGGCCCGTATTGAGAGTAAATAATTACCGAACCGTTTAAAAGGTAAGAGATGTCAGAACTGGTAAATATACTGTACCGTAACGCGGTGGTCCTGTTGCAGGAACTCGTCGCCACCCCCTCGCCGAGCGGTTCGGAGGACGGGACGGCCGATATACTGGCATCGTTCCTGACTAAACGGGGAGTGGACGGCATTTGCCGCAGCGGCAACAACGTCTGGGCTTTCAACCGGCGTCACGACCCGGCCAAACCCACAATCCTGCTCAATTCGCACCACGACACGGTACGGCCCAACCCGGCCTATACGCGAGATCCGTTCACCCCGCAGACCGAGGAGGGTAAACTCTACGGGCTGGGTAGTAACGACGCAGGGGCGAGCGTGGTGGCCCTCACCGCCGCGTTCTTATGGTTCTACGACCGTGAGGATATGCCCTACAACCTGTGCCTTGCGTTGACGGCCGAAGAGGAGATTTCGGGCCGGGGCGGTATCGAAAGTATCCTCCCGCAGCTCGGGCCGCTCGATTTCGCCGTGGTGGGCGAACCCACCGGCATGCGGATGGCCATAGCCGAGCGGGGTCTCGTAGTGCTCGACTGCACCGCCCGGGGCACAGCGGGCCATGCCGCCCGGGAAGAGGGCGACAACGCGATATACAAGGCTATGCGGGATATCGAGTGGTTCCGCACATACCGGTTCCCGCATGAAAGCGAGCTTTTCGGCGGGGTGAAGATGTCGGTAACGGTTATAAATGCCGGTAGCCAGCACAATGTGGTCCCGGCCGAATGCCGCTTTACGGTGGACATCCGGGTGACGGACCGTTACACTAATGAAGAAGTCGTCGAGACTATAAGGCGGCATGTGGAGTGCGAAGTCTCGCCGCGGTCGGTAAGGCTCAGGCCCTCGTATATCGACCCGGCCCACCCTCTCGTCCGGGCAGGTGCGGCATTGGGCCTCGGGACGTTCGGCTCGCCCACTACATCGGACCAGGCCCTGCTGGATATACCCTCGCTGAAAATCGGCCCCGGCAACAGCGCCCGGTCCCACAGCGCGGACGAGTATATCCTGCTCGACGAAATACGGCAGGGTATAGAAATATATATCGCGATGTTAAGCCGACTGCTCGACGGGGCAGGATAATCGGGCAGGTAGGTAGACGTATTATATCCTTTGCGTAAACATGCTATTTACATGAATTTCACCATAAACTCCGGTGGAATCGGTGGCATTCCCGGCCCGCAAAAGCCCGCGGCTTTTGCAAAGTCCCCCTTTGTTAAAGGGGATTTAGGGGGAATATAAAACATGAAACGCGGTATGAAATACCGCAAACGTGTGTTCTTATGGGTTTAACACGAAGATGTATTGTAACCAAAATAAGGTTAATTACCCATAAGAGCAGACAAAACCAATATGATTTGAAACCTGTAACCGCTACGGGGAAATTCCCGGCCCGCAAAAGCCCCCGGCTTTTGCAAAGTCCCCCTTTGTTAAAGGGGGATTCAGGGGGAATATAAAACACAAATGCGGTATGAAATACCGCGAAAGTGAGTTTTTATGGGTTATACCATGAATCTCACAAATACGAAATAAGATTAAAACCCATAAAAACTCACTTTCATGAAACTCTGGCAGAAAAATACCGACCCGGACAAGGCGGTCGAGGAATTTACCGTGGGGCGGGACCGCGAAATGGACCTTCTGCTGGCCGAGGCCGATGTGCTCGGGTCGATGGCCCACACCCGGATGCTCGAAAAGGCCGGACTGCTCGACGGCGGCGACCTGCCGGTAATCCAGAGGGAACTCAAAGCCATCCTCGACGAGATAGAGGCCGGCCGGTTCACTATCGGCGAGGGCATAGAGGATGTGCATTCACAGGTCGAAAACCTGCTTACGGAGCGAATCGGAGACGCGGGCAAGAAGATACACAGCGGCCGGTCGCGCAACGACCAGGTGCTGGTGGACCTGCGTATTTTCCTGCGCCGACAGATAACGGAGCTGTGCCACGAGGCCGAGGGGCTTTTCTCCACTTTGCAGGAGCTGTCCGAGAAGCACCGCGACGTGCTGATGCCGGGTTATACCCATATGCAGGTGGCCATGCCTTCGTCGTTCGGGCTCTGGTTCGGCGCCTATGCCGAGGCGCTTACGGACGATATGCAGACGATGCTGGCCGCCTACCGGATTTGCAACCGCAACCCGCTGGGTTCGGCCGCCGGGTACGGCTCCTCCTTCCCGCTGGACCGGGGAATGACCACCGACCTGCTGGGCTTCGACTCCATGTGCTACAACGTGGTCTACGCCCAGATGGGGCGCGGCAAGACGGAGCGCGTCGTGGCTCAGGCCATCTCCTGCGTGGCGTCTACCCTCTCCCGGCTGGCGGGCGACAACGTGCTGTATCTCAACCAGAACTTCGGTTTTATATCGTATCCGGCCGAACTGACCACCGGGTCGAGCATTATGCCGCACAAGAAGAACCCGGACGTATGGGAAATAATGCGCGGCAAATGCAACCTGCTGCAAGGCCTTCCCAATCAGGTTACCCTGCTCACCTCCAACCTGCCGCTGGGCTACAACCGCGACCTGCAACTTCTGAAAGAGGTGCTCTTCCCGGCCATCGCCACGCTGCGGGAATGTATCGCGATGGCGGTCTATATGCTCCGGCATATCACGGTGCGGACCGATATTCTCGAGGATGCGCGCTACGACTATATTTTCAGCGTGGAGACGGTCAACAACCTCGTGCTGGAGGGAGTGCCGTTCCGCGAGGCGTACCGCCGGGTAGGTATGGATATCGAGGAGGGAAGGTTTTCCCCGTCCCGCCGGGTGTGCCACACCCACGAGGGAAGCATCGGCAACCTGTGCACCGAGCAGGTCACGGCCGTTATGGACAATATCCTGTCGCAGTTCGGTTTTGACAGGGTGGAGCAGGCGGAATCGGCCCTCGTCGAGTACGCCGCCGGTTGCTGAAACCGAACCCTCTATGGCTCTATTCCGGAAAAAAACCAACGCCGCGCCGCACCCGGCCACTGTCGTAACCCATACCGTGGAGTACCCTGGCATCGGGGAGGTCAGGGTCGCGGTATCGCGGCGGGCAAAGCGGATTACCCTCTCTGTAAAACCGGACGGCACGGTGCGCCTTGCCGTACCGTACGGCGTACCGGCCGAGAATGGGATGCGGTTTCTCGAATCTAAAAAGGAGTGGGTACTCCGAACCCGCGCCAAGTACCCCGCGAGGCCCGCGGTTCTCCTGCCGCCCTATACTACCCGCAGCCATACCCTTGTCCTCCTGCCGTGCGACACTCCGCCCGAATCGCCGATTAAAGTCCGGATAACGGCTACCGAAATAATCGTCGCCCACTCCGACCGGCTCGACCCGGCAGGCGTCACGGTACAGAATGCGGTAAAGAAAGGTATCGAGGAGGCATGGCGCGCAGAAGCCAAGGAGTACCTCCCTGTGCGGCTGGCATGGCTGGCGGAGCAGACCGGCCTGCGGTACAACAGCGCGACCGTCCGTAACACGGTGAGCAAATGGGGAAGCTGTTCGGCCCGTAACGATATCTCGCTGAGTCTCCACCTGATGCGCCTCCCCGGCCACCTTATCGACTACATCCTTATCCATGAGCTTTGCCATACGGTCCACAAGAACCACGGCCCGAAGTTCCACGCCCTGCTGAACCGTCTCACCGGCGACCGGCACCCCGCCCTTCGCCGGGAACTCCGGGGTTACCATACACGGTGGTAAGCGGTAGACATACGAAAATTAAAAATTCGGATACTTTTTCCGATACCTCCGATCTCCGCAGCAAGAGCAGAGACTGCCTGCAGGTTATGCTCTACCAAGTAGAAAACAAGAAAAACGACACTTTTTGTCCTGACACGGCCGACGCCCGTAGCAGGAGCAGAGACTGCTCGCAGGCTATGCCCTGCCAGTAGAAAAACAAGTAAAAACGATACTTTTTGTCTTGACACAAAAAGTATCACAAAAAAGTCAAGGCGCTCGAAAAGGCGCCGGAGCACTCCTACGGAGTGCAATAAAATAAAATGCACAGCTGTGACTCCTATATAAAGCATGTCATTCTGAGCGACAGCGAAGAATCCCAATATTTCTGCATTTGGTTCAGGCAGATATATAAATCGCTCGCATCCTCCAAAGAGGCCGGTTCAAAATTTACGCCCCACACGAAGGGTTTTCGGGCAAATATACTTAACTTGCATCGTTATATATGGGGCAGGAGCATAACGGTCCCCCCTCCAAGCGATTTAATATGAATCTGTTATTATCCGTAGTCTGGGATTTCGACCCGACACTGTTCAGCATAGGATCTTTAGAGGTAAGGTATTACGGCGTGACCTGGGTTATCGCCCT
Organism: Rikenellaceae bacterium; assembly: GCA_020859685.1. GTDB lineage: Bacteria > Bacteroidota > Bacteroidia > Bacteroidales > Rikenellaceae > WRDF01. Next base: position 3,222 of record JAJBVT010000078.1, on the reverse strand, counting down.
GATGCTCGGCGGCTGGTGGTTTATGAAGTGGACCCGTCAGGACGGCTATCCGGACAAAACGTACGACAATGTGTTCTGGTTCGGCATTTTAGGCACCGTGATAGGCGCCCGGCTGGGCCACTGCCTGTTTTACGACCCGGGCTACTACCTGTCCCATCCCATCGAGATACTCTACACCCGCCAGGGCGGTATGGCCAGCCACGGGGCGGCCCTCGGCCTGCTGACGGGCCTGTGGCTGTTTTCACGCAAATGCAAGGTCCCTTATATCTGGTCGCTGGACCGGGTGATGCTTCCGGTCACTATCGGCGGGGCCTTCGTGCGGCTGGGCAACCTGCTGAACTCCGAAATTTACGGCATCGAGACCGACCTGCCGTGGGGTTTCGTCTTCGTCCGGGCCGGGGAGACCCTACCAAAACACCCGACCCAGATTTACGAGGCCCTCTGCTACGCGGCCACCTTCGCCGTGCTGGCATGGCTCTTCTGGAAGCGTGACGCGGGTCATAAACGGCCCGGGCTGCTGTTCGGCGTAGGGTTAATCGGAGTATTCCTGTCGAGGTTTTTTATCGAGTATATCAAAAACCCGCAGGAGGCCTTCGAAGAGAATATGTCCCTGTTTATGGGCCAGTGGCTCAGCCTGCCGTTTATCGTTCTGGGTATCTGGCTGGTAGTAAGGTCGCTGAGGCGGCCGGTGGCGGTGGATTTCCCGCAGGCCCTCCCCGGTACAGGCCCGAAGGCTAAGAAGACCAAAGAAGATATTATGGCCAATATCCGGCCGGCAAAAAAATAGCCCCGCTTACCCAACCAAATCTATAAAGTTATGGACGAAATAGGCAAAATAATCCTCAATTCGCTGCTGTCGCGCCGCGCCGTATGGCTGCCCGCGGTGGGAACTTTCCGCACGGAGTACTCCCCGGCCCGGGACAACGGCGACGGCACCGTTACCCCTCCGGCGACCCGTGTGCTGTTTACCGACCGGCAGGAGGAGGGAGCCGTGCCCGTTACCGACCTGATAGGGCAGGAACCCGGGGGCGACCCTCCCGCGGTGAGGTACGACCGCTGGCTTGCCCGCGCCACCGAGCGGGGCCCGGTGGTTATAGAGGGTATCGGGGTGGTATCCAATGGTGTGTTCACCCCCTACGAATCGCTCACCAACGCACTCAACCCCATAACCCCGGCAGGTAACCCCACCGCGATGAAACCGGTGGCCCGAAAGGCCCACTCGTCGGGAAAGGGACTCGGCCGGACGGAGAAGGTGTGGCTCGTGCTGATAGCAATATTCATACTGATACTGGCCGGAGGATGGACCTGGTACTCTAAATATCACACCGCCCCCACCGACCGGAGGGCGCATAACCCGGCCGTTACGGACAACCTCGACCAAATTCCGGAGCAGACCGGCGCCGTGGAGGACGATGCCCCCGTAACGGAGGAGGTCGTGGTCATCGAGCCGGACGCTCCGTCCGCACCTTCACAGGCACGTGGTGCCGCGGTATCGGGGACGGCACCCGCGGGGTTTTATGTCGTGGGCGGGGTTTTCAGCGTGCCCGAAAATGCGGACAAGTATATACGGCAGATGTCGGCCAAATTCCCCGACCTCGACTACCGCAAACATTATCCCTATCAGGGCGATAAGACGGTTGTAACCCTGTTCGGTTCGCCGGACCGGGCCGAGGCCAACCGCCAGCGCAGGCGTATCGAGGACCTTATTCTCGAGTTCGACCTCTGGCTGTACGAGGTTAAATAGCGGATTTCAGCATATTTTCAGACGGCCTCCTTCATGGGGGCCGTTGGCTTTTCGTATATATGAGGCCGAAAACAAACACTAATCCATAATCACTGTGAACACCTTCACTCCATACTAAAACTATTTTATTTAGGTATCTATTTACAATTTTACACTACATATTTTTAGCGGCCCGCCACCCCGCCCCGGCGGGCCGCACGTCTGCAAAGCAGACGTTATAATTATCTTAGTGTAAAGATGTATGTAATTACCTTTATTTATAGGTTCTCCGCCTACTCTCGAAGTCACTTTTCCTGCTTTTGGTTTAACAGCTTTCGTCAGTCTCCCGCGATATTACTATCTTTGCGTTACTTTCCAATTCCCATGAAAAACCGACAGATATGACTATAATAGACGGAAAAGAGGTAGCTGCGGCCATGAAGAGCAGCATAGCCGATGAAGTGGCCCGGATGGTTGCCGACGGAGACAAGGCTCCACATCTTGTAGCCATCCTCGTGGGTGACGACGGAGCCAGCCAGACTTACGTGGGCCATAAAGAGAAGTGCTGTAATGAAGTCGGTTTCCGCTCCACGGTGGTAAGGCTTCCGGGCGAGACCTCGGAGGCCGAACTGCTCGACCGTATCGCCGCCCTGAACACCGACCCCGATGTGGACGGATTCATAGTACAGCTTCCCCTGCCGGGCCATATTTCCGAGCAGAAGGTTATCGAAGCCATCGACCCGCGTAAGGATGTGGACGGGTTCCACCCGGTCAACACGGGGCGGATGATATCCGGGCTGCCCTCCTACCTTCCCGCCACCCCGGACGGGATACTGTCGCTCTTGAGGTATTATGGCATCGAGACCGCCGGGAAGCACTGTGTGGTTATCGGGCGGAGTAATATCGTAGGCAGGCCGATGGCCAACCTGCTGTCGCAGAAGGGCTGGGACTGCACTGTTACCCTCTGCCACTCCCGCACCGCCAACCTCAAAGAGGTCGTAGCCTCGGCGGATATCGTCGTGGCCGCCCTCGGCAAGGCTGAATTCGTTACGGCCGATATGGTGAAGGAGGGCGCGGTGGTTATAGACGTGGGTATCACCCGCATACCGAGCGACAAGACCAAGAGCGGCTGGAAACTGCTCGGCGACGTAAAGTACGACGAGGTGGCGCCCCGGTGCAGTTATATAACTCCCGTCCCCGGCGGGGTGGGCCCCATGACCATCGTATCTCTGATGCGGAACACCCTGAAGGCGGCAAAAGGGGAGATCTATCCTGAGTAAGGGCGGGGCGGAATGGTATCGCACGCACGGATATCCTGATTTACCCCAAAAGAAGATCCTTCACTTACGTTCAGGATGACATTTATATATGCGGCCCGCCACCAGCCCCCGGCGGGCCGAACATATGTTTCACCTTAGTGTAATGATGTCATCCTGAGGAGCCGAAGGCGAGGAACCGAGTCCGGCTTTAGCCGGGCGAGCTCACTGACCCGACGAAGT
>JAJBVT010000076.1 GCA_020859685.1 Rikenellaceae bacterium | reverse complement strand
ATAAAAAACCTGATAAAAACTATACGGTAATGATTTCCTACAAAGAACTCGGTCTCGTTAATTCCCGCGAGATTTTCAAAAAGGCCTTCGACGGCGGTTACGCTATCCCGGCCTTCAACTTCAACAATATGGAGCAGCTCCAGGCCATAGTTTCCGCCTGCGTGGAGGCGAACTCGCCAGTGATTCTCCAGGTGTCGAGCGGTGCACGCCAGTACGCCAACCAGACTCTGCTGCGTTACATGGCGCAGGGTGCCGTGGAGTATGCCAAAGAGCTGGGTAAGAATATTCCCATCGTGCTTCACCTCGACCACGGCAACTCCTTCGAACTTTGTAAATCATGTATCGAAATGGGGTTCTCGTCGGTGATGATAGACGGGAGCCACCTGCCCTACGAGGAGAATATCGAGCTTACTAAAAAAGTGGTGGATTACGCCCACCAGTTCGATGTGACGGTAGAAGGCGAGCTGGGCGTTCTGGCCGGTGTCGAAGACGAGGTTTCGGCCGAGCACCACACCTATACCGAGCCGGACCAGGTGGTGGATTTCGTAACCCGCACGGGAGTGGATTCGCTGGCCATCTCGATAGGCACCTCCCACGGGGCCAACAAGTTCAAACCGGAGCAGTGCACACGCAACGCGGACGGTATCCTCGTTCCGCCGCCCCTGAGGTTCGACATACTCGAAGAGATCGAGAAACGCATCCCGGGCTTCCCCATCGTGCTTCACGGCTCGTCTTCTGTTCCGCAGGAGTATGTGGCTATAATAAACAAATACGGCGGTGCCCTCAAGGACGCCATCGGCATACCGGAAGACGAACTGCGCCGGGCCGCCAAATCGGCTGTCTGCAAAATCAATATCGACAGCGACGGCCGCCTTGCGATGACCGCCGCGGTACGCGAAGTGTTCGCCCTGAAACCGGCCGAATTCGACCCGCGCAAATACCTCGGTCCGGCCCGCGACGAGTTGAAAAAGCTCTACATGCACAAATGCGAAAAAGTCCTCGGCAGTGCCGGGAAGGCTTGATTGCCGAAATATTATTTATTAAAGGCCTGTTCATCGAGAACAGGCCTTTACTTTTTTGATTAATCTATATATTGTCTGAAAACAACATTATGAAAATTCATTATTATACGGACAATCGTATTGATGTTTTCGAAGATTTCAAACAGATATACGGTGAAGAAGCGGATAGGCTTTACGGTGACAAAGAGCTTGAAATTAAGGTAATAACTCCGGATGATAGCCAGTATAATTCACATACGGGCGGGGGTATAGAATATATGAAAATTTTCCTGAGCTATACTCCATACCTATTGGCATATAACTACGAGTCATGTAGCCGTGCCGGGTTCACCCCGGAAGAGATACACTCTGTTATAGCCCACGAAATAGGTCATATCAGGGCATTAGGCAGGGAGTTCGATTCACTCGAAAAAGAACAGGATGCCGACAGGACGGCATCCGAACTCGGACTGGGATATCATCTGGCGAGCGGTTTGCGGAAGATAATGGATTCTGGTACACTAAGTCCGGAAACCAACCGCGAAATGGAGCAACGGATTCGAACACTTCACGGTAAAGAATAGGGGCTCTCCGAATTACGGATTAGGAAAAAAAGGCTCACTCCCGGCAACAACGCAGGTATCATGCAGCGTAAACTGGCTCTTCAGCCGGAGTATACACCGGCCGTGAAACACTTTTTCAGGCGAAAATACAGGAAGCGATATCTTTAAAACCCCGCAAAAATTCGGGGACGGTCATCCGTTTTTTACCTGCCGCCTGTAACTCAGCGATATCGATATATCCCCCTTTGCAGGCGACACGAATGAAAGATTTACCGTCCGAAACAATAGTGCCGTACACACCCGGGTGGTGGTCGTATACCTTACGGGCGCTGAATATTTTGACCTGCACGGTATCGTCGGGCATCGCCTCCATCGGCGGACAACTGCTACTTTGCAATTCGCCCTGCTCGTTGAGCTCCTTAGCCACGCACTCCGGGCCGCCGCCGCGCACGAGGTACCCCCACGCCGCCGGATAAGGCGACAGGCCGCGTATATGGTTGTATATCGTGCCGATATCGTTCCCCCAGCGGATATAACAGTCTTCACGGAATATCTTAGGAGCGGGTTTAGGCACGGCCACCTGCGGCTGGGGTTTGAGGTCCAATTCCCCGGCGGCTATTTTACCTACGGACTCCAGCACCAGACCGGCGCCGGTCTCCATCAGTTTATCGTGGAGCGACCCGGCCGTATCGTCTTCAGATACGGGGACTTCACGGGCACCGATTATATCGCCGGTATCCATCCCCCGGTTGAGCATAAAGGTGGTTACTCCCGTAACGGTCTCCCCGTTCATAACGGCCCGGTTGATTGGCGCCGCGCCGCGGTAATCGGGCAGCAGCGATGCGTGGAGATTGAACGTCCCGTAACGGGGTGCGGAGAAGACCTCCTCCGGAAGCATCCGGAAGGCGATAACGATACCGAGGTCGGGCGCCCAGCTGCCCAGTTCCCGCAGAAAGCCGGGGTCCTTCATCTTCACCGGCTGTAACACGGGGAGGCCCGCGGATACGGCGTATTTTTTTACGGCGCTCTCGGAGAGTTTCAGCCCCCTGCCCGCCGGTTTGTCGGGCACCGTCACCACGCCCACCACATTATACCCCTGCTCCACGAGCGTGCGCAGCGAGTCGACCGCGAACTCGGGCGTACCCATAAAAACTATCCTTAACTCTCTCGGGTCCATGATATTATATAACGGTTAGACAGACGACCGGTGAAGACAGCGGCCCCGGTGGCAGTCGCAGTCCGGTCAACGACCCCGGGCCAGTCCGGCAATCCGCACCTCCTCCCGGCGGACCGGACATCTGCGAAGCAGATGTATTTCACCTTCGAAAAACATTAACCTATGGTACCCCTCCGGCCGTACCCCTACTTTATCCCCAGCTTATGCCCCATCAGGGTCTGCTTTGTTTCGAGGTACCGGCGATTGTGCTCGTTAGGTTCGATAACCAGCGGCATCACTTCCGTTACCGACAGGCCGTAACCCTGTAATCCGGCATGCTTGAGGGGGTTGTTGGTCATAAGGCGCATCTTGCCCACACCCAGCTCGTTCAGGATACTGGCGCCCACCCCGTAGTCGCGTTCGTCCACCTTGAAACCGAGCCGGATATTGGCCTCAGCGGTGTCCAGCCCCTCATCCTGAAGGTGGTAGGCTTCTATTTTATTGAACAGCCCTATTCCGCGTCCCTCCTGGTTCAGGTATACAACCACTCCTTTACCCTCTTTTTCTATCACCTCGAGGGCCTTGTGAAGCTGAGGACCGCAGTCGCAGCGGCACGAACCGAGAATATCGCCCGTGGCGCACGACGAGTGCACCCGAACGGGTATCGGCTCGTCCGGCGTCCACTGGCCTTTGAAGATGGCCATATGTTCGAACCCGTTGCTCTTCTGGCGGAAAGCCACCACTTTGAACGTACCCCATTCCGTGGGCATCTCGGCCGTGTGGCCGCGCTCGACGATGGATTCCGTCTTCAAACGGTATTTTATTATATCGGCTATGGAGACTATCTTTATACCGAATCTGTCGGCTATTTCCAGCAGGTCCGGCAGGCGGGCCATAGTCCCGTCCTCGTTCATTATCTCTATCAGCGCACCCCCCGGACGAAGCCCGGCAAGGCGGCACAGGTCCACGACGGCTTCGGTATGGCCGGGGCGGCGGAGCACCCCGCGGCTGCGGGCGCGCAGCGGGAATATATGCCCGGGGCGGCCCAGGTCGGCCGGTTTGGTTGCCGGGTCCACGAGCGCCCGGATGGTTTTGGCACGGTCCGCCGCCGACACGCCGGTCGAGCAGCCGCGGCCCAGCAGGTCGACCGAGACGGTAAACGGCGTGCCCAGTATGGAGGTATTGTCGGGCACCTGCATTTCGAGGTCCAGCTCGCGGCACCGCTCCTCGGTCAGCGGGGCGCACATCACCCCCCGCCCGTGGTGGAGCATAAAGTTCACTATCTCGGGCGTAATCTTTTCGGCCGCCACAATGAAATCGCCCTCGTTCTCGCGGTCCTCGTCGTCGACCACTATCAGCAGTTTCCCCTCGCGTATATCTTCTATGGCTTCCTCTACCGTGTTCAGAAGCCTCCGGTTTTCATCACTCATTATCTTGCCGTTAATTTAACGAATAGCGTTACCACGTAATTTTTTATTTTCCTGAATGTATTTATATACCACTCGGCATTGAACAGGTTGGAGTCGTTGGTAGCCTTGTACACGAGGAACACGGCTATGGGCAGCAGTATGAAACTCGACAGCCACATCCCCGAAAAGGCGCTCCAACTCCCCTCACGGGCCAGTTTCTCACCCGTTATACTTATTATGTAATAGACCACGAAGAAGAGCACCGATACCACTATGGGCATCCCCAACCCTCCTTTGCGGATTATCGCCCCCAGCGGCGCACCGATAAGGAAGAATATCATTATGGATACCGGAAGTGACCATTTCCTGTGCCATTCCGTTTTGTAGCGAAGCATACTCGCCAAGTCGCTCTTGAGCCGTTCCTCGTCCCAGGTAAACGAATTTTTGGACGACCGGGCGGTACTCAGCGCCGCCGACCAGAGCTTTTGCTTGTCCCTGAGGCCCATCGCCTCCACCGAATCGGCTATATTGACCGGTTGGATTCGCGCCTTCGATTTCTTGAGCGAGTCTACGTACAGCGTATTATCGTGCACGAAGAGCGAGGACATCAGCGGTTCGAAAATCTCCGACTGCTTTATCTCTATTACGGCCGACAGCGAGTCTATACCCCTCTCCAGTTCGGAAAGGTTTTTGGTGGAACCGGAGCTGAACATTTCGGTCTCCGAGTCGCTCCGGGCGAAGTCGAACCCCGACATAGCCATCAGCGCGTCCTGCCGTTCGAAGTAGTTCCGGGTGAGTTTGCTCTCGGTGAACCAGGTCCGGTTCTCGCGTGTGTGTTCGAAGTTCTCCCCGTTGAACAGGGTCACCACAAGGAATTTATTGTCGTCCGACAGGTGGATATAACCCGAATCGGCCACCGTGGTGCTCATATTGCCGCCAGCCTTGCTGTTGTCGTAAATCAGCACCTCGGTCAACAGGCCCGTGGCGGGGTCCTGCCTGCCAACCCTTACGGCCATATCGTCCAGACCGTTGAAAAACAGCCCGTCCTGGAACTCGATGGTCTGCTTTTGCTGGCGTATATCGTAAATAAGGGCTGTCATCTGGCGGTTGGCCCACGGAGCGAGGTTATTGGCCACGAAAAAACTTCCCACGGCTATCAACCCTATCACAATCAGAAGCGGCCTCATAATGCGCGGCAGTGACATGCCGGAGGATTTCATTGCCAGCAGTTCGTAATTCTCGCCGAGGTTCCCCATCGTCATAATCGCACCCAGCAGCGTGGCCAGCGGCAGACCCATCTGGACGAGTGTTATGAAAACGTAGAGCATCAGTTCGGCGATAACGTTTATATCCAGCCCCTTTCCGACAAGTTCGTCTATATACCTCCACAGGAAGTTCATAATCAGGACGAACATCACGATAAAGAACGTGAGTATCATCGGCCCGAAATAGGACTTGAGAATAAATTTATCTATCGTTTTCATCCGTATGAAACGGTACGGTTATGTATCGATATTCAGTAACGGCACCGTACATCAACCTGCCCGGGTAAACCCGGCGGATACCGCCGCCATAAATAACTTTCAAAGTTAGTAATTCCATCCGGATAATCGTCCTATTCCCCGGCATTACCGCGGTTCATCACGATTCGGATATTGGCCGCGTGGACACCTTTCAGTATAAGAAGCGTTACGGAGAGTATAAATATTGTGGAGGCGCCGGCTGGAATATCCAGCATATAACTGGTCCATACCCCGAGGAAGTTACCGGCCACCGCAGTCACGGCCGCCCACAGCGCAATCCGCCCGAAAGATTTTGTGAAGACGTTCGCGATTACGGCCGGAAGCGTGAGCAGCGATATCAGCAGCACTATCCCGACCGTACGGATAGAGAAAACTATGCCGAGGGCGACGAGAATACCCATAAAATAGGAGACCGCCATCACCGGCACCCCCTGCGACGCGGCGAAATCGCGGTCGAACGCCACGTACATAACCGGGCGGTGGAACAGGGTGAACAGGGCCACTACTATAACCGCAAGGCTCCCCGTCGCTGCGATATCGGACGAGGTCACCGTAAGGATACTGCCGAACAGGAAGCTCATCAGGTTGGGCGCGTAGCCCGGAGTCATATAGATAAATATGATACCCAGCGCCATACCCACCGACCAGACTATCCCGATGGCGGAATCCTCCCTCACCTGCCCCCTGCCGGACGACCACTCGATACCCACGGCCGAGAGAACCGAGAACAGGGCCGCGCCCAATATCGGGTCCTGCCCGAGGTAATGCGCGATACCGATACCCCCGAACGAGGCGTGGGTAATGCCTCCACTGAGGAACACCATCCTGCGGCAGACGATATAGGTCCCCAGCACCCCGCACACTATCCCCGACAGCACACACGCAATCACCGCATTGGTCAGGAAACCGTACCGTACAATATCGTGGAAAAATTCCATGTTCTTCGCGTTAAGCAGGCAAAAGTAACGATTTATTTCGTTCTTTCGCCGCCCGGGCCGTGAACCGCAGCCGCCACGGACGGCGGCCGGTACGGCGATATATCCATACTGCGGCAAAAACGGTCGCAGAGTGTAAAATAGGAAGGGTAATCATTGTAATGACTGGACGGGTTAATGGGTATTGCATACTTATTTCGTTACTTTATTGATGGGCAATAGATCCGATTCGGGTGATTAGTTTATATCGGTGGATATTGTCCGTAATACCGACGGTCAACATTAACGGTGGCAGGCTATATAATAACCGTTAAAATTGAGGTAACTATTTACAATTTTACCCTACGTTATTTTTAGCGGACCGCCACCCCGCCACCGGCGGCCGCACGTCAACAAAACAGGTGTACTTTTCATCTTAGTGGAACCATGTATAATATTACTAATTTATTGCCCGCGAAACCGACGAGGGCGGCAACCGCAATTATTTTATCTTTGTAACCGTAAATCCGTAAATCCCAGCTATGGTAAATATTTTCGTCATCCTGACCGTAATCGTTTCGGCACTCTGTTTCCGCAACCGCCGACTGTTCGACCGGCTGTCGCTGAAGCCCTATTTCGTCTGGCACCGGCGGCAGTGGGACCGTGTCGTAACGCACGGTTTCGTCCACGGTGACTGGACACACCTGATCGTCAACATGTTCGTGTTCCTGTCGTTCGGGATGTTCGTTATGGAGAGTTTCAGGATGCAATACAGTGCCGGGTTATCGTTCAAACCCGAATACAGGTTCCTGCTCCTCTATCTGGGCGGTATCGCCGTGGCGTCGCTTTACGACGTGGTCCGGCGGCGCGGCGAGCCATACTATACGTCGGTGGGCGCGTCGGGCGGGGTTTCGGCCGTGGTTTTCACCTCGGTGTTTCTCCAACCGATGAGCAATATTTACCTTATGGCTATTATACCGATGCCCGCTATTCTGTTCGCCGTCCTCTACGTCGCATACGAGTCGTGGTCGGCACGCAACCCACGGGGAAGGGTGAACCACCACGCCCACATTGCCGGTGCCGTATACGGGTTCGTGTTCCCAATACTGACCGGGGGCCTTTCGCAGTTGGATATATTTATTAACGGTTTCAGATAGGCTATGCCCGGGGAGTACATCTGCATAAACGGACATATCCACGAATCCGACTCATGCGGAAGCCGGTTGCTCGGGCTTCTGGGGGCCAACTATACCTACCGGAGTGTCCATACGCTGGCAGGCAGGCCGCTCCACATCGATGCCCATTTGGCTCTTCTGGGTCACTCTTACGAATCACTTTACGGATACGATCCGGCCATTGAGAGGGCCGGAGTAGAGAGATGGATCGGAGAGGTGCTATACCGCAACAGCGCCTCGCGGGGCAGCAACCTTATCCGGATTGTCGCCGCTCCGGACGGAGAGGGAGGCGGGTCCGATATCTTTATCTTTTACCTCGGTCCGATGATGTATCAGGGATATAGCCTGTGGCACAAACCGCGGAGGGCATTGCCGCTCACCTATGAGGTGCCGTTCCCGGCTTTCCGGACCGCGGCAAACCTCACTTCGCACAACTATGCACATGCCCATGCCCGCAGGCTGGGCTACGATGCCGCAATTACGGTGAATTATGCGGGTGAAGCGGTTTCGCTCGGCGAGGACCCGTTGTTCTGCGTCCGCGGACGGGAAGTGTTCGTCGCCGATGCCGAGACGCGTATTCCGCAAAGCGTGGAGCGGCTGCTGGGCATCGAAGTATGCCGCGCGGCCGGTTTGGAGGTGCACGAACAGGCTGTCGCGGCCGACGAGCTTACCGGCATGGACGAACTCTTCGCCTTCTCGCCGCAGGGCCTTGTCCCTGTCGGCTCGGTAGGTGAACACCTTCTCCCCTCCGCCATTGTCAACCTACTCGGTGACAGGCTCCCGGGCCTCCAATCTCAGGAACTTACGTTATTCTGAAATCGGCCGCAAGATATCCCCCATTAACAAGAAGGTCTTAGACGTCGGTGACCTTCGACCGAATCGCCCCGGAGGCCGCTCATTTTTTCTCCAACTCCCCGCCCTCGGTCCAGTCGCCGATTTCACCGTCGGTGATTATTTCCACGTCGGTAATATCGAAATCGCTGTTGACGGCAAGGTTTATCCGGTAGGAAGTACCCAACACGAAATGGTTTTCCTTAAACTCCTGCGTGGCTATAATCCCGTTATTGCCGGACTTTATTTTAAGGGTTACGGCTACCTGCTGCGGTATAAGTACGGCCCGGTAAGTCTCTTCGGTGAGCCGTTGGGCCGTAATATCGGCCTTCTCGTTAATAACCGGTTTAACGACTGTCTGGTCGGTAAAACTGAGCCACCCTTTGCAATCCGTACCGCTTATTATTACTTCGGTTATTTCATACACGGACTGGTTCTGGATGTTGATGACCAGCTGCGACATAATGTGGTAGAAGCTCATACTCACCCCTCCGGCATTGGGGCTTACCCCGGTTGCCCTGGCCATCAGGAAGTCGGCGCGGGCATAACCGTCGCCGGTCTGGTCGGTCTCGATGAGGAACGGCGTCTCCGGGTCGTCCATGTAGGGGAAATAGGCTTCAAAGGTCGATTCCGACCCGGAGCCGTACCACTTCAACTCCTCGGCCGGTGCGAAATACTCCCCGTTATGAACCATCTCCTCGTTATCGGCATAAGTACTTCCCGACGCACCGTAACCCGATTCCGACAACAGGATATTGACACCTATCTTATCCCCCGATTCGAAATTGTTATCCCCGACCCGGGTCATGACTTTGGGATGGATGATGATGGACACCTCCTCGGCCGCACCGGATTTGTCCCCGGAACAGCCGGTAACCACCCCGGCCGCCGCCGCGATAAACAGCAGATATAAACGTTTCATGGTCGATAAATTTTAGATTTATATGTTCAATACCTGAATGGCAAATATATCAAATAAATAGAATAATCGGTCCGTTTCGTGATATTTTCAGACTTATTTATAATAAAAAACGGCAGCCTTCCGGCTGCTGCAATTAACTTTGGTGGTCATACATATATTAACACTAAACCTAAAAACATGTCTTCTTTGCAGACGTGCGTCCCGCCACCCTACCCCCCGGCGTGCCGCCAAACCAAATAGTCTAAATTGTAAATATTTACCTAACCCTTCCCTTTGTCCACTACTCAATAGCCGGGATATACCGCCACGTTTTCGGGACGGAACACCCTGAGCATATAAATATGGCTCTACTTCCTTACCTCCGCCGTGGAGTTTATCTTTTTGTTTATCTCCTCCGCATCGCCCACGTAATAGTCTTTTATCAATACGAGGTCGTCGTCGAATTCGAAAACGTACGGTACGGCAGTAGGGATGTTCAGGCTCACGATATCCTCGTCGCCGATTCCCTTCAGGGTCTTTACCACCCCGCGAAGGCTGTTCCCGTGGGCGGCTACCAGTATGCTGTCGTGGTCGCGAAGCGAGGAGAATATCCGCTGGGTCCAGTAGGGCAGCAGCCTGTCGATGGTATCCTTGAGCGACTCCGACAGAGGTAGCTCCGAAGCCGGGACATCCTTGTACCTGACATCGAACCGGGGATTGCGCGGGTCCTCCTCGTTGAGCGGCTCGGGGGCCACATCGTAACTGCGGCGCCACATCAATACCTGCTCCGGCCCGTACTTTTCGGCTGTCTGGCCTTTGTTCAGGCCTTGCAGGGCGCCGTAATGTTTCTCGTTGAGGCGCCAGTTTTTCTCTACCGGTATCCAGTCGAGATTCATCCGGTCCAGCACGCAGTCGAGCGTTTTAATGGCCCTTTTGAGGTAGGAGGTGAATGCCAGCTCGAAGAAGAATCCGTTTTCGAGCAGCTGGTCGCCCGCCTTATATGCTTCCGCTACGCCTTCGGCGGTGAGGTCTACGTCTGTCCAGCCCGTAAACCGGTTCTCGCGGTTCCACACGCTCTCGCCGTACCTTATCAGTACAATCCTTTTCATATTTTTACTATTGATTGAAATTTCCGAAAAGGCTGTATGCACCTATAATGCCAATCTGTACGGTACGGGCTTCGCGCCAAATAAACGGCAGGCCGTTTATGCGGTACCCGGAAAGAGTGCCGGTCGCCCGCCTAATCCGGTCCGCGCCGACCGGCCACATTCAATCGGTCCTGCCAAACGGCAGGTTATCGGACGGAATTTAGTAACTTTGTCGCTCTTAAAACAGCAAACCATGACAAGAGCCATTCTCACACTGATTTTTATGGTACCCGCGGCCCTCTTCGCCCAGATCGGCAATCTGGCCACGGACGTTACCATAAGGGACGGTAACGACCAACCGGTACAAATTCCGTATCTGGGTCAGAAGAATCTACTGATTTTTTATATCGACCCCGACCACGGTTACCAGAACAGGGAGTTCAGCGATTATCTCGAAGACAACCCTATCGTGGGCGACAATATCTATTCATGCGGCATCATCAACCTGAAGGACGCGCCGCTGATTTCCAACGGAATTGTGCGCTCGCAGATACGCAAGAAAGCCCGCAAAACCGGCCAGGATATCTACACGGACCCGGACCATACCGTTCGCGACGCATGGGGTCTGGGCGATGTGAATAATCTCTTTACGATAATTATAGTCAATTCCGACCGGGAAATCGTCTGGATTAAGAAGGGCAGGCTGAGCGAGGCCGACCAGGCGGAATTTTACCGGGAAGTCGCCAAATACCGATAATATTTCGGGGCGGTTACCGTTTCTTCCACGATAACGAATATGTCATTCCAACAGTAAGTCGATGATACCAGCCATAACCCGGTTCCGTTCATTTCTGCCGTTTGCGGCCCTACTAATTTTCACGGCGAATCCCGCATTGTCGCAGGATACCGCTCCGTCACAAATTCCGGCCGATGTTCCGGAGGAGTTTACGGCCGAGGTTCCGGCCGATACGCTGCCCGCCTACACGGCTTATTATTACGACCAGATCGAACTTCCCGCAGAGGAGGTGCGTCCCGGGTTCTTCCGCCGTTTCGGCAACTATTTCCGCGACTCCAACACGGACAAGAGCCAAACCAAGGGTATAGATTTCAGCCTTATCGGCGGTCCGTTCTACAACTCGAGTATCAAGCTCGGAATCGGGCTGGTCGCGGCCGGGCTGTACCGTATAGACAAGACGGACCTCAGCATCCCGCCCTCCAATATTTCGATATTCGGCAGCGGGTCCACCTCCGGGTTCTACGTGGTGGGGATACGGGGCAACACCTATTTCAACGTGGGTCGCTACCGGGTGGATTACAAGACGGCGTTCCTCTCGATGCCGACCGACTTCTGGGGAATCGGGTACGAGATGGGGCGGAACGACGACAACAAAACCAGTTTCGTTCGCAAGACCGCTTCGGTTAAGGTAGATTTTATGTACCGGTTCGCCCCCAATCTTTACGGCGGGGTGAACGCCAGTATCGATTTCAACAAGGGAAAAGACTTCGACGATATTTCGTACCTCCACGGGCAGAAGACCCACTACACCAACAACGGTTACGGAATATTCCTGATGTACGACTCGCGCGACTATATCACGGCACCCCACAGGGGATGGTACGCCAAATTCGAGAATATATTTTTCCCCTCGTTTACGGGTAACGACCCCGGTTTCAACCGGATGGAGCTGACGGTGGATTACTACCACCGGATATGGGAAGGCGGTATTATGGCCTACGACCTTCACGGTATTTACAATTCGGGCCGCGCCCCGTGGACGATGCTGGCCCAGTTGGGCGGTTCGACACGGATGAGGGGTTATTACGAGGGCCGTTACCGCGACAAGGGTCTTGCCGAGGTGCAGGCCGAACTCCGTCAGAGGGTATACCGCCGTATCGGGTTCGCCGTATGGGGCGGAGCCGGGACGGTATTCGATTCGTTTTCGAATTTCGACACTTCGCATATCCTGCCCACCTACGGGCTGGGCTTCCGGTGGGAATTCAAGAACCGCGTGAACGTGCGGCTGGACTACGGATTCGGTAAGGGTTCTTCCAGCTTTATGTTCAATATCAACGAGGCATTTTAAAGAACGTCATTCCGGGATGCCGCATCAACCTACCATTGGATTTAGATTCGTAGATTAGTCACCTCCGTTCGGAATGACAATATAATAACATGTCATCCTGAACGAATGTGAAGGATCTGTCCGCCTGTTTTAAAGTATTATATCCAGAACTTTAAGTAAAACCACCTCCCTGCCACCCCCACAAAAAACGCCCGTCCCCAATTCGGGGGTCGGGCGTTAAATTTTTAAGTTGGGCTAACGGGTATAACTATTTCTTAGCAGCCTCAACAGACTCTTTCCTGAAGTCTTTCAGCAATTTCGACAGTTCGAGGGCAGCTTTACGGGCACGGGTACCGGCAGCTTTGTTACCTTTTTCGAGCTGGAGTTTTGCATTGTCAGTAAAAATCGCGATCTGTTCGTCGATCTGTTTTACTAATTTGTCCATGATATTGTTATTTATTAGTTGGTTGGTTAATTCGTTCTTGCAAAACTATATAAAAAAACCGTTTAACAAACACCCTGTTGCGGTTTTTCTTCAAAAATCTACATTTTATCACCCTCTAAACCATAATTATAACAGCTTGTAGTACTGGTTTATGTAAATTCCCGCAAACCGGTTCCCCACGGAATCCGTACAAAGATTCGAAGGGCGCGGAACAACGGCGCCGAAAATACCCTATTTTTGCATTACCTACCTGAAGACAATGAGAATACCGGTTACACTTATGCTTTTAGGATTGATTACGGCCTGTTCGCCCGTGAACGGTTTCACCGAGAGAGAGGCCAACCTTATAAATTCACAGCCGGAGGGCGAACCTATGCGGCTTTTCACGGTCGACGACGAACAGGACCTGCTGGTTCTCCGCCGCTCGTGCGACCCCGTAGAGGCCTCGTTGCCCGGCTTTCCCGAGTACGGACGGCTCCTTCGGGGAATGCTCACCACGGTCAGCGACCCTGCCAACGCCGGGGTCGGTATAGCCGCTCCGCAGGTGGGAATCAGCAAACGGATAATAGCAGTGCAGAGGTTCGATATCGACGGAGAACCTTTCGGTATCTATCTCAACCCGCGAATTACGGAGGCATCGGTGGGGCTGGTCCGGAGCGAGGAGGGGTGCCTGTCGATACCCGACGCACGGGGCCTTGTAATGCGCCACCGCACCGTCACGGTCGAATATAACGACCCCGGGGATTTCACCCTCCGCAGCGAAACGGTAGACGGTTTCACCGCCATAGTCTTCCAGCACGAGATAGACCACCTTAACGGAATATTGTTCACCGATAAAATCATGACCCGGAATGGAGAAGATTAATTATACGCTTATCCCGTCGCCCGCAGTATGTTCGACGCTTATCGAAGTGGAGCTGCTCGGCGACCTTGTGAGCAAAGTAACCTTCACCCACGGGTGCGACGGCAACGCCAAAGCCATCGACGCTCTGGTGAAGGGGATGAAGGCCACTGAGGTAATCGAAAGGCTCTCCGGGGTCGAATGTAAGGAGAAGGGCACATCCTGTGCCGACCAGCTGGCAGTCTGCCTGCGCAAAGCTGTCGAGAACCGCGAGCGATGGAAGAACGTCGCCGGATAGTGGTCCTCACCGGGGCCGGGGCGAGCGCCGACAGCGGCATCGCCACATTCCGCGACAACGGCGGGCTGTGGGCGCAGTACCGCATCGAAGAGGTATGTACCCCCGAAGCCCTTACCCGTAACCGCCCGCAGGTCATAGAGTTCTACAATATGCGGCGCAGGGAGCTGCTCTCCGCCCGGCCCAACGCCGGGCATACCGCCCTCGCCTCTCTGGAGGGCAGGTACGACGTTCGGATAATCACGCAGAATATAGACGACCTCCACGAGAGGGCGGGCAGTTCACGGGTGTTGCACCTGCACGGCGAACTGCGCAAACTGTGCAGCAGCCGCGACGGGAACCTCGTCGTACCCATCGAAGGGTGGGAGCAGGACCCGGCCGCCAAAGCGCCGGACGGTTCGCTGCTCCGACCGTTCGTGGTATTCTTCGGGGAGGCGGTGCCGCTGTACGACACCGCGTGCCGCATCGTCCCCACGGCCGATGTGGTCGTCATTGCCGGAACATCGCTGGCGGTCTACCCGGCGGCGGCCCTTGCGGGCTACGCAAGGCCCGAGGTGCCGGTTATCGTAATCGACCCCGGCGACCCCGATATATCCGGGATTCGCAACCGGGTGAAGATAATAAAGAAACGGTTCGCCGTCGGCATGGACGAAGCGGCCGAATATATCGACGCCTTTTTCGACCCCAGCCGGGAGGTTTAATGTACTACATAACCCGGCGGGCACCCTATTATATCATATTTAATATAACCGTCCTGCGGCCTGAACCTACTTGAACCACCCCAAAAACCGACACAACTCTTAATATGTAGTACGTAATCGGTTGCCGGAGAGAGCCGAAGTACATGTCGGCCGGAATAATCTGCCTTGCCGGAATAGAAAACGATTTTTACCCGGTATAACCCTTCCTTTGTCGTGCAAAGCCGCTGTTAATTTTCGGTTTATTTACCCTCGGCAACCGGCTCTACACTCCTGCCTTTCGGGGAGGGATACCTCCGTTTATATTCTGTTCGGGTGCCCCATTTTACACTCTGTTCGGGTCCCCATTTTACACTCTGTTCGGTTCCCCATTTTACACTCTGTTCGGGTGCCCCACTTTATATTCGGTTCGCCCCCCATTCCACACACACCATCCCATTTCTTAAAAATCATAATAACTTTGGGACCCCCCAAAAAAAAACAACCTTCCACGCATAAAAATGAATTATTTCCGGTTATACCCCATCAAATTCCATCCTAAGCGGAAAATATTTTAGTATCCATCGGAGTCCCCCCCACCTAACAATTCCTTTCCAATCCACCGTTTCTACAATGGTGTAGAATGGACTTCGGCTGGGGGAAATTGAAAATCTCCGGCCGATTTATTACCTTACGGCATTCTTGAGACAACCTACGACGGATAAATGGAAGGAACAGCCCGTAAGGTCCCTAAACGGCGACTGCTCAATTTTATCGAACGGGCGGGTAACGCCCTACCCCACCCGGCGACCCTGTTCGGGTTGCTGGCCCTTGGGGTGCTGGCGGTGTCTTGGCTCGGCGGCTGGCTGGGTTGGAGCGCAGTCCACCCCGCCACGGGCGAGACCGTGCGGGCGGTAAACCTCCTGTCGCGCGAGGGCCTTCACCGTATCCTTCTCGGTATGGTCGACAATTACACCGGGTTCGCCCCGCTGGGCATCGTGATGGTGGCCCTGCTGGGTATCGGGGTGATGGAGAGCAGCGGAATGATAAGCGCGGCGGTACGGCTGCTCGTTATCAAAGCTCCCCGCTCGATGCTCACCTTCGTGATTGTATTCGTGGGCATCCTCTCCAATATAGCCTCCGACCTCGGCTACATACTTATAATCCCCATCGCGGGGGTGATATTCCATTCGGTGGGGCGGCACCCGATAGCGGGAATGGCCGCCGCTTTCGCCGGGGTGAGCGGCGGGTTCAGCGCCAACGTCGTTATCGGCACCATCGACCCCCTGCTGGCCGGGCTGTCGACCGAAGCGGCCCATATCGTCGACCCGTCCTACTACGTCCTCCCCACGGCCAACTACTATTTTATGGCCGCCTCGGCCGTAATGATATCGCTTGCCGGTACATGGGTGACTTCGCGGCTGGTCGAGCCGCGGCTGGGCGCCTACCGCGGCGAGGTACCTCCCGAACCCATCGAGCGGCTCACCCCTGTCGAGAACCGCGCCCTTCGGTGGACGGGTGTCGTCTTTTTCGTCTGGACGGCCCTGTTCCTGTGGGGGCTGGTTCCGGCGGACGGGTTCCTGCGGGGCCCGGGCGGTTCGGTGCTTCAATCGCCGCTGCTCCGGGGGTTTATCGCGGTGCTGTTCCTGGTCACCACCACACTCGGCATCGTATACGGGTGCATCACGGGCCGGTTCCGTTCGGACGCGGACGTGATAAAGGGGATGACGGACAGCTTCAAGTCGCTGGTTTCTTTCCTTGTGCTGGTATTCTTCGCGGCCCAGTTCGTGGCGTGGTTCCGGTGGAGCAATCTCGGCCTGATACTGGCTATCGACGGGGCCCGGTGGCTTCAGGGTATCGATATCGGCACCGTACCGCTGATGGTGCTGTTCATCGTACTGGCCGGGTTTATCAATATGTTTATGGGAAGCGCATCGGCCAAATGGGCCATTATGGCCCCGGTGTTCGTACCGATGTTCATGCTGATGGGATACTCGCCCGAACTGTCGCAGGCCGTATACCGTATCGGCGACAGCGTGACCAATATTATCTCGCCCATGATGAGCTTCTTCGCGCTGATTATCGTCTACTTCGAGAAATACGACCCCCGTGCCGGAATCGGGACCCTTATCTCCACCATGCTGCCCTATTCGGTGGTTTTCTTTATCGCGTGGACCGTGCTGTTGGTGGGCTGGATACTGCTGGGCCTTCCGCTCGGCCCCGGCTCCGGAACCTATTATAACATCTGAACAGCAGGCAGGACCACGCTACCGTGACCCGTACCGCCGCCCGTGAGAGGCCGTTATGCCCGGCGGCACGGTAGAACCGGCGAATATTCAGTGCCTATGCCCGTGAGGCCCCTGTTCGGGCTGTGACGGTGCCTTTTCGAGCATGGTAAACCGTACCAGAACGTCGTTGAAAAACTCCACCTCGTAGTCGTCCCCTACAAGAGCTTCGGTATAGCGGTAAATCTCCACCACATCGCCCTGCGGGGTCATCACCGAATGTACGATGTCGTAGCTTCCGCCCATAATCCGGACGGTCTCCTGCTTGGACATGCCGACCGAAAGTTTTTTTACTCTGGAGCCGAGACCGGCGGTTACCCCGCACGAGAACAGCAAGAGTGCGGCCAGCGGGACAATTAAAAATCTCAGGGTTTTCATCCTCTTTGGGTTTGTTTCCGCAAATATAACGTACCCACGCGACAGTGGCAAACCGAACCGGGTCTGCCGACACTGATTCAAACGGCCTGACCCTCTTCATCCGGATTAATGTTTTTCATCCCCCGAAGTGCTCACCGGCATAGGGCACCGGTGTGGATATTACGGGGCCGGATTTGAAATTACGGTCTTAAATGCTACCTTTAACCTTCCCGGAAGGCGCGAAGGTTCGCGCGGCACCGGACTCACTCAAACAAAGCTATATGGACCGTAAATTAAGGATGGGAATGATCGGAGGCGGGGCCAACGCCTTTATCGGCGCCGTGCACCGGTGCGCCGCGCTTATGGATAACCGTATAGAGCTGGTCTGCGGATGTTTCAGCTCCAAGCCCGAGATATCCCGGTCGTCGGGGCGGGAATACTTCCTGCCGGACGACAGGATTTACGGCTCTGTCGAAGAGCTTATAGAACGTGAATCCGGCCTGCCCGACGGCGAGCGGATGGATTTCCTGTCGATTGTCACACCCAATAAATACCACTATGAAGCGGCGCGGCTGGCCCTCGAACACGGAATCGACGTGGTCATCGAAAAGCCGATGACCTATACACTCGACGAGGCCCTCTCGCTGCGGGAGATGGTACGGCGTACCGGTCGGACCCTCGCCCTTACCCACACCTACGCCGGATATCCGGCCGTCAAGGAGGCCCGCGAGCGGATTGCCCGCGGCGATTTCGGCACTATCCGGAAAATATATTCCGAATATCCGCAGGGGTGGCTCACCGGCCGCGCGGAGGATGACCCGGCCAGTAACGCCGGATGGCGCACCGACCCCGCCCGCTCGGGCAAGGCCGGGAGTATGGGCGATATCGGTACCCACGCCTTCCACCTGGCCGAATATGTCTCCGGACTGCGGTGCGTGGAGATGTGCGCTTCGCTAAATACTTATGTACCGGGCCGTGCGCTGGACGACGACGGGGCGGCCCTGCTGCGGTTCGATAACGGGGCGAGCGGGGTTCTGGTAGCCTCGCAGGTCGCCGCCGGTGAAGAGAACGCACTCACCTTGCGCATTTACGGCGAAAAAGGCGGCCTTGAATGGAGCCAGATGGAACCCAATACGCTTACCGTAAAATGGCCCGACCGCCCGGCGGAGCTGGTGCGTGTCGGCAACGGTTACATGGGCCGTTTCGCCCGGGCCAACACCCGCACACCGGGCGGCCACCCGGAAGGTTACATAGAAGCTTTCGCCAATATTTACCGCAACTTCGCCCTCACGGTCGCGGCCCGGCACGACGGGAATGAACCCGAACCGGCATGGCTCGACTTCCCCAGCGTCGACGACGGGGTGCGCGGTATGCAGTTCATAGAGACCGTGGTGGCGTCGGGTTACGACGATTCCCGGAAGTGGGTACCCTTCGGCGGTGGGACGGAGTAAGGTTGGCCGACTATGCCGGCTACGGGCCTGGGCATCTATCAGTAAGAAAACGAAGGATTCGCCGCCGGCAGACTCAGCCCTGAATAATCGAGGAAATTAATTACAAATTTCGACTCGTATTCGGCGGCCGACTACCCGCCTCCGGCGGGCCGCATATCTGTCTTGCGGCAGGCATATAAATATCATACAAAAAGTCAGGGGAACCGATGAAGCCGTGAGCGCCCGTACGAAATTACCGGGCAGAGCGGGAAGGGGGTAATGCCGTAAGAGGTGCGTAGAACTCTGACGCCAGTTAAAAAAGAAATGTACACTACTTGTTTTAGCGGCACGCCACCCCGCCCCCCGGCGCGGCGCGCGTTGTACCGGGGGTATGATGTGCCCGACAAAGGAGAGAGGAACCGGTCTCGGTTTAGAACACTCTCCATCCGGCGGCATACATCCCGCCCCTTACTGGCGCCTTCTCGACTATGCAGATTATTTGGTTTTCCGGATGCCACCGGGCCACAGACTTATTTGTTGTGCACCTTATCCAGCTCTTCCCACTTTGCCGACGGGTCCTCCTCGTTTTCGAAATATGTCATCTGCCGGTTTTTATCGAAAATCTCGAATGAGGGCACCAGAAGTATCTTCCCCGAGTCGGGATATTCGGCTACGTCGTAACCGACGAACGAGCGTACATCGAGATAGACGCACGGCCGGTCCGTATGGTTATATAACTGGTGGGCACCGCCGCTCCCCTTTTCCATAAAGACTATATCCCCTTCGCCGACCGTCTGCACTCCTTCGGGCGACCGGAGGGTCGCCTCGCCCGAGATTATCATAAACAGCTCCTCGGCATAGCGGTGGAAATGGTACGGGGAGCTGTACTGCCCCGGGTCGAGCCGCCGAAGGTCGAAATTGAGGTTCTCCGGGACGACCCCGGCCGAGTTGCGCGAGGAGTCGGTGCGGAGCCTGAAGTTATCGATTTTGCCCGGGGCCTCCCTGAAATCCCGACGGCCTGTTTTCAGTACGGTTGCCATAAATTTTGGATTTAATTATTTATTGACATGTGTTACATTTGTGGATTTTATCCGTAAATATACCCATATTCCGCCCGTACCGGCCTGAAAATATAATTTTTTTCGACTCACCCCCCCTCTCGCGTAGGGGGGAGGCGTGGCTTTTTTATTATTTTTGTAGAATGACAAGTTATCTTCAGGCTGAAAACCTGACCAAGTCGTTCGGTGATTTGGTGCTGTTCGAAAATATATCGTTCGGCATCGGCAAAGGTCAGAGAATAAGCCTCGTGGCAAAAAACGGTGCGGGGAAAAGTACCCTTCTGAATATATTGGCGGGCAGGGAGGACTATCAGGGCGGGGCCGTCACCACCCGGCGCGACCTTCGGGCAGCCTACCTCGAACAGGACCCGGCCTATCCCGCGGGGATGACCGTTCTCGAGGCCTGTTTCACTTCCGACAACCCTACCCTCACCACCATTGCGGCCTATGAAAAAGCGGTCGCCGACGAAGATACCGACAGGTTGCCGGAGCTGATGGCCGAAATGGACCGGCTCGGGGCGTGGGACTACGAACAGCGGGCCAAGCAGGTCCTGACACGGCTGAAAATCACCGATTTCGGCAAGAGATGCGACCACCTGTCGGGCGGACAACTCAAGCGCGTGGCGCTGGCCAACGTACTTATCAGCGAGGCAGACCTGCTGATACTGGACGAACCGACCAACCACCTCGATATGGATATGACCCGGTGGCTGGAGGAGTATCTGGCCGCGGGCAACTGCACCGTGCTGATGGTCACCCACGACCGCTATTTCCTCGATGCGGTGTCGACCGCCATTCTCGAAATCGACAATAAACAGATATACACGTATCAGGGTAATTACAGTTATTACCTCGAAAAACGGAGCGAACGGATAGCGGCAGGCGCGGCCCGGCGCGAGAGCGAGATGAACCTGTTTCGCAAGGAACTCGACTGGATGCGGCGCCAGCCGCAGGCCCGCGCCACCAAGGCCAAGGCGAGGATAGAGTCGTTCCACGAGCTGGAAGAGCGGCTGCGGACTCCGCGTGCGCAGTCGGCCGTAAGGCTCGACGTGCAGGCCACGCGCATCGGCACCAAGATTTTCGAAGCGCGTAACGTCTCCAAAAGCTACGGCGACATACGGATTCTGAACGATTTCAGTTACACCTTCTCGCGTTACGAGAAGATGGGCATTGTGGGTGACAACGGCAGCGGCAAGAGTACGTTTATCAAAATGCTTATGGGAGAGGTGGCGCCGGACAGCGGCACCATCGATATCGGCGAGAGCGTGCGGTTCGGCTACTACTCGCAGGCCGGGTTGGACTTCGACGGCAATATGAAGGTACTGGACGTGGTTACCCGCGTCGCCGAGCATGTCCAGCTGGGTGACGGCCGGAATATGAGCGCCTCGCAGTTCCTGCAGTATTTCCTCTTTCCGCCCGAGGTGCAGCACAATTTCGTGGCGCGCCTGAGCGGTGGCGAGCGGCGGAGGCTCTACCTGTGCACCGTGCTGATGACCAGCCCGAATTTCCTTGTGCTGGACGAGCCTACCAATGACCTCGATATTATGACGCTCGGAGTCCTCGAAGAGTACCTTCAGGGGTTCAAAGGCTGCCTGATAGTGGTGTCGCACGACCGCTATTTTATGGACAAGGTGGTGGACCACCTGCTGATTTTCAAAGGCGGCGGGGATGTCAAGGATTTCACCGGAACCTATACCGAATACCTCGACTGGCGGGTAGCTTACGAGGAATCGCTCCGTACCGCCGCACAGGAGAGTAAACCGGAACCAGCTGAGCGGTCCCGCATGTCGGCGGTGCGCAAACTTACATTCAACGAAAAACGGGAGTTCGAAGGTCTCGAGGCCGAAATAGCGGCGCTGGAGCAGGAAAAAACCGCCCTTGAAGCCGAACTTAATTCCGGTTCGCTGGCGGTGGACGAGCTGGTGAGCAAATCGCAACGGGTGTCGGAACTTATGGAGACTATCGATGCGAAAACCATGCGCTGGCTCGAGCTGAGCGAGATAGGGTAAATCCGGGGAACGGATATCAGAGAAGTGACAGGCTACGTGGGTTTAAGTCGATGACATATAATAATAGGTAGATTCTTCACTGCGTTCAGAATGACATTTATCCTGATATTTCTTCCCGGGGAAGAATATTCCGCCGGTTTAAAGAACGATACTTTAGTTCTTGACACGGCCTCTAACGAAGGAGGTGAGATTGTTCGCAGGCTATGCTCTGTAAAGGAGAAAGTATCTCCGTATGTTTTTTAGAAGGGGGACAACCAAGTGAAATGTATTACATAACACCTGTTAAATCTATTACAAGGATTCTTCATTGTGTTCAGAAGACATTATAGAGGGGGTTATTTCCCGTAATATACGCGGGATTTATAGTTTCTGCTTCGCGTAATTCAGTTTCCTCACTTTCCCGTTTCATCCAAATTCCCCGGCTAAGCCGGCATACCGTTTGGATTACCGTCCGGATACGGCTGCCTGAATCAGGGACATGACTGCCCGAAGAAGGTCCGGACGAGCGGTAATTATCAACTGTAATATGAAAAAAGCATTATCGTATATTATCCCCATAGCAATCTGTTTCACGCTGGGTTTTATCGCCAGCCGGTTGCAGACAGACGCCCTCCACGAGTGGTATCCATACCTCAATAAACCGGCCTTCACACCGCCGGACTGGCTCTTTCCGGTGGCATGGAGCATAATTTACCTGCTCTCAGGTATCTCCGCCGGGCTGATATGGAACAGCACACACGGGCTGAGAAACAGCCTGCTGACACTGTGGGGTGTTCAGCAATTATTGAATTTCATATGGAGTATCCTGTTCTTTACCATGCGCAATCCCACGCTCGGGTTTGTAAATATCGTGGCGCTCGATATTCTCGTATTGTGGTACATCGTCCGGACATGGCCCGTTTGCCGGGCCGCCTCCGTGATGTTCTGGCCCTATCTTGTGTGGATCGCCTTCGCCACCTACCTCAACGGGTATATAATGGTAATGAACTGACCCCCGCTACATAAACTTCTTCATGGTGTCGAAATGCCTGTACGGCGGGTATTTGACCGTCATATCGAACCAGCGGGGCGACCGTACCACAGCCCTCCGGTTGGAGAAGGCGAGGAAGCTGTCCCGACCGTGGTATTTGCCCATTCCGCTGTATCCCACCCCGCCGAACGGCAGACGGTGGTTGGCTATATGCATTACGGTGTCGTCGATACAACCTCCGCCCGACGAGGTTCGCCCGAAAAACAGATCCCTGCGGCATTTGCCGAAGTAGTACAGTGCGAGCGGTTTTTCATTCGAGTCGACATATCGGATAACTTCCTTCGGGTCCGTAAATTCCATAACGGGCAGTATGGGACCGAATATCTCCTGCTGCATAATTTTACTGCCGCCGTCCACCCCATCGATTATGGTGGGGGACACGAATTTATCCTCCCGGTCCACACGGCCGCCGTAAAGCACCCTGCCTTCGTCCAGCAAACCGGCGAGACGGTCCACGGCCGACCGGTTTACAATCCGGGGATAGTAAGGGCTTTCGGCACTCTCCTTCCCGTACCACTCTTCCCATGCGGCGATTATTCCCTCAATGAGCCGGTCTTTCACCTCCGTATGGACAAACAGGTAATCCGGCGCGATGCAGGTCTGCCCCGCGTTTATGGTTTTACCCCACGCGATCCTTCGGGCCGCGGTCGGCAGGTCGGCATCCCGGTCTACAATACACGGGCTTTTACCGCCCAGCTCCAACAGCACCGGGGTGAGGTTCTCAGCCGCGGCCCGCATAATCGACTTACCCGCCGCCGGGCTTCCGGTAAAGAATATAAAGTCGAACCGCTCGGCCATCAGCCCCTCGTTCACCCCGTCGCCGCCCTCCACGACGGCGATGTAATCCCGCTCGAACGTTTCACCGATTAATTCGGCCAGTACGGCCGACACATGGGGCACCTCGCGCGAGGTTTTGAGCACCGCGCAGCATCCGGCCGATATCGCCCCCACCAGCGGATTGAGCAGCAACTGGACGGGATAATTGAAGGGGGATATGATTAGCGAGACACCTAGCGGTTCGTGCAGTACACGGCACGAGGTGAACATGGTCGTCATGGTGGGCAGCACCCTCGCGGGGCGCGCCCATCTCTTCAGGTTACGGGTATGATACCGTATCTCACCGTACACGAGGGCAAGCTCGGTCAGATATGACTCCTGCTCCGACTTGTGGAGGTCGAGCCACAGCGCCCGGCAGATATCCCGTTCGTATTTAACGATGGCGTCCCCGAGAGCGTGAAGCCTATCCAGCCGGAAACCGAGGTCGCGGGTCCGGCCGGTCGCGAAGTAATTTTTCTGTGCCCTGACGAGGGCATCGATATCGTGATTTTCCATAACTGCGGTTTTATAGTTTCCATAAATATACCAAGAATCTTTCCAATACGGCACCCGAATAGTCCTTAATTCTGTAAGCCCGGGGACGAGCCATCCGGCCACCGCGGCGGGCCGCCGCAGGGAATAATGGCGGGCCCGATAATGAAACCTACAATCATAACAATACACCGCGGCGGCACGCCTCCGGCAATCCCACCGCGGCGGGCCGTACATGACAAAAGTCCACGGTATACCACAACGGCAATATTCCGCCGCAACAACTCACGGCACCATTCTCCGGCAACACACTGCCCCTGCCCGTAACCTTTCTAATGGAATTCTAATAATATTCTAAAAGGTTTCTAACAGGCACGCAGTGCACCGTGCCCTACTTTTGCGGCTGAAAAACCAAACTCCACCCGTCATGGTTAAAAGGCTGAGAAAAAAGAGGGAGAAAAGTTCCGCCGCACAGTTCAACAGCGAGCGGGTATTCCTTGCCTCCGCACAACCCACGCGCCTTGCGTACGGCTATTTCGACACCGCGGTATCGGGGCTCTCCTCGGCCGAAGCCGCCGATAGGCTTAGGGAGTACGGCGATAATACGATAGTGCGCGAGCGCCGCGACCGCGGGCTGATAATGTTTATCAAAACCTTTATCAACCCGTTTATCGGCATCCTGATGGGGCTGGCGCTGGTATCGCTCGTGATAGACGTACTGCTGGCCGCCCCGGAAGAGAGGGAGTGGGCCACGGTAATCATTATCGGCACGATGGTACTGCTGAGCGCAATACTGCGCTTCTCGCAGGAGTGGAAGTCGAGCGTAGCCTCGGGGGCGCTCCAGAGGATGGTCAAGAACACCGCCTCGGTCTACCGCGACGGTGCGGACGCCAGCCGCGAGGTGAACATCACGGACCTCGTGCCGGGCGACGTGGTCTATCTCGCCGCGGGGGATATGGTACCGGCCGATATGCGTATCGTGGAGTCGAAGGACCTGTTCGTCAGCCAGTCGTCCCTCACGGGTGAGTCGGATGCGGTGGAGAAGACCCCGGACCTGCGGCACGACCTGCCTCGCACGGGCAGTGTGGTGGAGCTTGACAATATCTGCTTTATGGGTTCCAACGTGGTGAGCGGGTCGGCCATCGGAATCGTCTTCGCCACCGGGCAGGGAACCTATCTGGGAACCATTGCCAAGAGCCTCGTAGGAGTGCGGGCGCAGACCTCTTTCGACAAGGGTATCAATAAAGTGAGCCTGCTGCTTATCCGCTTTATGCTGGTGATGGTGCCGTTCGTGTTCCTGGTAAACGGAATTACCAAAGGCGACTGGTTCAACGCGTTTATCTTCGCCATTTCGGTGGCCGTGGGCCTCACGCCCGAGATGCTGCCGATGATAGTGACCAGCAACCTTGCCAAAGGTGCGGTGAAGATGTCGCGCCGAAAGACCATCGTCAAGAATCTCAACGCTATACAGAGTTTCGGGGCCATGAACATACTGTGCACCGACAAGACCGGTACCCTCACCCACGACAAGATAGTGCTCGAACGCTATCTGGACGTAGCCGGGCGAGACGATACCCGCATCCTGCGTTACGCCTTCTATAACAGCTATTTCCAGACCGGGCTGAAAAACCTGATGGACCAGGCCATCCTCTCGCACGTCCGGGAACTCGGTTTCGAAGACCTCGACCGGCGATACTCGAAGATAGACGAGATACCGTTCGACTTCACCCGCCGCCGCATGTCAGTGATTATCGAGGATAAGCAGGGCAATAAACAGATTGTAACGAAGGGCGCCGTGGAGGAGATGATGGCCATCTGCACCCATGCCGAGCTAAACGGCGAGACGGTGCCTATCGACGACCGTATCCGCAGCCTGGTATTCGCCGAGAGCGGCAAGATGAACCGCGAGGGGATGCGCGTGCTGTGCGTGGTCCGCAAGGAGTGGCACAGCCCCCGGAACATCTTTACCGTCGACGACGAGACCGGGATGACCCTGATAGGGTACCTCGCATTCCTCGACCCGCCCAAAGATTCGGCCGCAAGCGCAATCAAACAACTGCACGCCCACGGCGTGGAGGTAAAAGTGCTGTCGGGCGACAATGCCGCCGTGGTCAAAACCATCTGCCGGCAGGTGGGTGTGGATACCGAGTACACCCTCCTCGGCTCGGAAATCGAAGAGATGAACGACGACCGACTGCTGGAGGTTATCGGCCGCACCAAAATTTTCGCCAAGCTGACACCGATGCAGAAGACCCGTATCATAACCCTTTTGCAGGACCAGGGAAATACGGTGGGCTTCCTCGGCGACGGCATAAACGACGCCTCGGCCCTCCGCCTGTCGGACATAGGCATTTCTGTCGACACCGCCGTGGATATCGCCAAGGAGAGCGCCGACATAATCCTGCTCGAGAAGGACCTGATGGTGCTCGAGGAGGGGGTAATCGAAGGGCGTAAGATTTTCGGCAACATAATGAAGTACATAAAGATGACGGCCAGCTCCAATTTCGGCAACATGTTCAGCGTGCTGGCCGCCAGCGCCTTCCTGCCGTTCCTACCGATGCTTCCGATACACCTGCTCATTCAGAACCTGCTCTACGACATTTCGCAGACAACCATCCCGTTCGACCGTGTGGACCGCGAATACCTTATGAAACCCCGCAAGTGGGACTCTTCGGACCTGAGCCGGTTTATGATATGTATCGGGCCTATAAGTTCGGTTTTCGATATTACGACCTACCTCGTCATGTGGTATGTGTTCGGGTGCGTGTCGCCCGACCGGCAGGCCCTTTTCCACTCGGGTTGGTTCGTGGAGGGACTGCTGTCGCAGACGCTTATAGTCCACATGATACGCACCCGCAAGATACCGTTTATCCAGAGCAGCGCGGCATGGCCCGTGACGCTGGCTACCGTGGCGATAATGGTGGTCGGAATAATATTCCCGTTCACAAACCTCGGGGCGGCGGTGGGGCTGGTGCCCTTGCCGTGGAGCTATTTCCCGTGGCTGGTGGCTACCCTGCTCTGTTACTGCCTGCTTACGCAAACCGTAAAAAACCGGTACATACGCCGTTTCGGCAGGTGGCTGTAATACGGGCAACTTCCGGCAACTGGCGGAATATAAGGAACAACAGGGATATACACCCCACGCACACAGGTACAGGTACATGCACAGGCACAGGTACAGGCACGGGTACAGGCACGGGTAGAGATATATGTACTAATACCCACCGGTTCCCTACCCCGCCGCCGTAGTCCCGACTACCGGGTATGGCCCACCACGGGTACTGTAAACACAGGGTGCGGCAAACTCCGGATACAGCAGGCCCAGGGTGCAGCAAGCACCGGGTACGGCAGGCGCCTGCCTTAAAAGCTATAAAACGACTTAAAAGAAAATAGTTATGCGTTATTCGACACTCATTTTACCGGCCTTGATGCTGGCGGTAGGCACAGCCTGCCGTCAGGCGCAGGCCGAGGAACACAGCCACGGTTACACACTGGTGGCCGATACGTTGATTATAGACCCGGCCGGGGTAATGCAGTCCGTAATCCGGACCGAGACGGTACGTTCGGCTCTTATCTCACGGCCCGTGGAGACCGCCGGGACCGTTCAGCCAATCCCGACCCAATATGCCTATATCGCCCCGCCGTTCCCGGGACGTGTGGTACGGTCGCACATCAGCCACGGCCAGCGGGTGGGTATGAATGCCCCTCTGTTCGAGATAATATCCCCGGACTTTACCGCCGTGCAGAAGGAGTTCCTTCAGGCGCAGTCCGACACGGAGTACGCCCGCCTCGACCTTCGGCGCAAGGAGGACCTGTTGCGTAACGGCGTAGGTTCGCAGAAGGATTATGAGGAGGCGCTCAACACCCTGCATATCGCCGAGAAGGAGTTCGAAAACGCCACTGCCGCCCTTCGTATCTACAATGCGGACCCGGACAACGTGGTGCTCGGCGAGCCGCTGGTAATCCGTTCCCCTTTAAGCGGGTCGGTAATCGAGAACAATATCGTGACCGGGCTATATCTGGGCGAGGACGCCGAACCGGTGGCCGTGGTGGCGGACCTGCGCAAAGTGTGGATATCGGCGCAGGTCAAGGAGAAGGATATCCGCCATATATCGGAAGGCGACAGTATAACGGTGCGCGTGACGGCGTTCCCGGACGAGGTGCTATACGGTACGGTGTTTCATATCGACGAGGCGGTCGACGAGGAGACCCGCTCCATACGGGTTCTGTCCGTCTGCGACAACAGCAGCGAGAAGCTGAAACTCGGCATGTACGCCACCATCACCTTCCTGCCCTCTCCCGAACCATACAAAGTACTGCCCCAGAAGGCCGTTCTCCAGGGACCGGAAAACGAATACATATTTATAAAGACCGCAGACGATACCTACCGTAAGACCCTCATAGAGGTGGATTTCAGCGACAACGGCCTTGCGTACGTCCGCCGGTGGGAACACGGGCAGGCGGAGGTAATCAGCGAAGGAGGCTATTTTATCAACTGACCGATACGAACCCTGCCGGTGGGCCGGACCGTCGTCCCGTCAGCGTGCTCTCCCGGATAACCATCTCCCCGGAAGCTGTGCGACAGGGTGGCTTATCCCGTTCGAAACCGGCCGCCGACAGGGTTATTTTTCCCGAACTTAAAACACAGGAGACAATATGCTTACGATAATACGGAAACGCTGGGTAATAGCTTCGCTGTTCGTGCTGATATGCCTGTTCGGCTACTATTCGTGGACCCGGCTCACCATAGAGGCTTACCCCGATATAGCGGACGTGACCTCGCAGGTGGTAACGCAGGTGCCCGGACTGGCGGCCGAAGAGGTGGAACAGCAGATAACCATCCCGCTCGAAAGGGCGCTGAACGGTGTGCCGGGAATGCATGTCATGCGGAGCAAGAGCACCTTCGGGCTGTCGATAATAACCATCGTGTTCCGCGACGGCGTGGAGGACTACTGGTCGCGTCAGCGGGTGCAGGAGCGGCTGAACGAGGTGGACCTGCCCTACGACGCCGTGGCGGAGCTCGACCCCCTCACCTCCCCAACCGGGGAGATATTCCGCTACATAATAGAGAGCGACCGCCATTCGCTCCGCGAACTGACCGACCTTCAGAACTGGGTTATTATCCCGTGGCTGACTCAGGTACCGGGCGTGGCCGAGGTGAGCAACTTCGGGGGTATCACCACCCAGTACCAGGTGGAACTCGACCCCCGAAAGCTGGAACAGTACGACGTGTCTTTGCGGGAGGTAATCGAGGCCATCGAGGAGAATAACTACAACGTGGGCGGCAGCGTACTGAACCGCGGCGACCTCGGCTATGTGGTGCGCGGCATAGGGCTGTTAAGCGGACTGGAGGACCTGGGTAAAATCGTAGTCAGCAGTAACGAGGGCGTACCCGTATTTCTGGGCGACCTCGGTGGCCTCAAGTACGGCAACCTCGAACGCAAGGGCGTAATGGGTTACACCGACCGCCTGCGCAACTATACGGAGACCATACAGGGCATCGTTCTGCTGCTCAAACACGAGAATCCCTCCATGGTGCTCGAAGGAATCCACGCCGCGGTGGACGAACTCAACGACCGCACCCTTCCCGAAGGGGTGCGAATCCACCCCTTCCTCGACCGCACCGAACTGGTCGAAACCACACTGCGCACCGTGTCCCACACCCTGCTGTCGGGTATGGCGCTGGTGATAGTGGTGCTGATAGTTTTTCTGGGCAACTGGCGCGGGGCGCTGCTGGTGGCGGTGACTATCCCCATATCGCTGCTCTTCGCCTTTATCCTGATGAAGCTGACCGACATACCGGCCAACCTTCTGTCGCTCGGGGCCATCGACTTCGGCATAATCGTCGACGGGGCTATCGTAATGATGGAGAGCATCCTCAAAAAGCGGGAAGACCACCCGTCCGACTCCCTGTCAGAGCGGAGTATCGCCAAGCGAGTAAGCGAACTGGCGCGGCCCATCGTCTTCTCGACCGTAATCATTATCACGGCCTACCTGCCCCTGTTCGCCTTCGAGCGCGTCGAGCGCAAGCTGTTCGCCCCGATGGCCTTCACCTTCGGCTACGCCATGATAGGCGCCCTGCTGGTGGCGGTGTTCCTTATCCCGGGGTTGGGATATGCCATCTACCGCAAACCGATGGAGGTGAAGCCCAAGAAGTGGCTCGAGACGCTCAAAGAGCGGTACGGCCGGGCTACCGACCGGATTCTGGACCGTCCCCGGGTAATCCTGCCCTTTGCCGCAGGTGTGCTGGCGCTCGGACTGGTACTTACCGCCACGGTCGGGAAGGACTTCCTGCCCACGCTCGACGAGGGATCGATATGGCTTCAGGTAACCCTGCCGCCCGGAATTTCGGTGGAGAAGTCGCGCGAACTCTCCGACACCCTGCGCGCACGGACAATGAGATACCCCGAAGTAACCTACATCGCCGTACAGGCAGGCCGCAACGACGACGGCACCGACCCCTTCACCCCGTCGCACTTCGAGGTGTCGATCGGCATCAAACCCTACAAGGAGTGGCCCCGCGGCAAGCGCAAGGAGCACCTTATCGGGGAACTGGCGGCCGAGTACGCCACCCTGCCCGGTTTCACGGTAGGGTTCACCCAGCCTATGATAGACGGCGTAATGGACAAGATAGCCGGAGCGCACAGCGAACTGGTTGTAAAGGTGTACGGGAACGATTTCGACGAGACCCGCCGTATAGCCGGGGATATAGCCTCCACCCTGCGCACCGTGCGCGGTGCCGTGGACGTGGATATCGATCAGGAACCGCCCCTGCCGCAGCTTCAGATACATATAGACCGTGACGCGGTTGCCCGTTACGGGCTCAATTTCTCCGACGTGGGCGACCTTATCGAAATCGCCATCGGCGGGAAGGCCGTGTCACAAATCTATCAGGGCGACCGGGTGTACGACATCACCTGCAAATACCGCGAGGATGCCCGCGACACCCCCGAGAAGATAGCCGGACTGATGCTTACCTCCCAGACCGGGGCACGCATTCCCCTATCGCAGGTGGCCGACATAAGGCTCGCCACGGGCGAAAGCACCATAACGCGCGAAATGAACCGCCGCCACCTCACCGTGAAACTAAACCTGCGGGGGCGCGACCTCTCGTCGTTCCTCGCGGAGGCACAGAAGACCATCGAACGCGAGGTGGCTTACGACCACGACCTGTACGAGGTCAGTTGGGGCGGCCAGTTCGAGAACCAGAACCGGGCTTACCGCCGCCTCTCGATGGTAATTCCGCTGGCCCTGCTGGTGATGTTCGTACTGCTGTACGGGGCGTTCGGTCGGTTCCGGCAGGCGGGGCTGGCCCTCTCCATCGTGCCGCTGGCCCTGCTGGGCGGGATGGCCGCGCTCAACGTGAGGGGGATGACCCTCAACGTATCGTCAGCCGTAGGATTCATCGCCATGTTCGGGCTATCGATACAGAACGGGGTGATAATGATATCGCACTTCAATGCCCTGCGCAAAGGCGGGATGCCCCTTTTGGAGGCCGTGCGCCACGGCTCCCGCCACAGGTTCCGCCCCGTTATGATGACGGCCGTGACCACCATCCTCGGCCTGCTCCCCGCATCGCTGGCTTTCAGTATCGGCTCGGACGTACAGCGACCGCTGGCGACCGTTATCGTCTACGGGCTGGCATTCTCGACCCTGATTACGCTATTTGCCCTGCCCGCTCTTTATTACCTGACCGAACGTAAATTCGAAAACACGGAAAACGATGAAACCGAACTGGAATAAAATCTTATATTATGTGGCCGTTGCCGTAGTCTTTATGGGGGGTGGCCATCCGGCCGCGGTGGCCGCACATCAGGCCGGAGGTACAACGGCGCCCAAAACTACCGCCGGGTCAACGGCAGTGGCCACCGCCGCCCCGGCTCCGGCGGCCGTAACGGAACCCCGTTACCTCGCGGCGGCACCGGAAAAAGGGGCCCTTGTAACCGGTCATGCGGCCGGAGACCGATCGGTAGTCGAAAATCCGGCGGGTGGACGGATAGCCCCGGGAAGCGGAAAAAACAGTGCGGAAGCGGCTGCTATGGCGGATGCCAATACCGATATAACCGAGCGGATACAATCTGTCGGCAGGGACGCAACGGAGACTGCTCCGGCGAACGCCGCGGGCGGCGAAAATCTCCTGCCCGACACGACCTACGGTACGACCTACGCCGCCGGGAACGAATTTACCGGAGCGGTCGTCCCGGAGTTCGTATTCGAATGCCCAGCCCTTTCGGTCACCCCGGCCGGATATCTCGATATGGTGATGAACCGTAACCACGGCCTTGCCGCCGAGTATTTCCGCACCGCCATAGCCGAAGCCGAACTGAAAGCGGCCAGAGTTATAAACGACCCGGAACTGACCTTCGAAGGCTCTAAGGAGGTCTGGTCTCTGGAACTGGGATACACCGTAGAGTTCGGCCGCAAGCGCGGTGCCCGGATACGGCAGGCCCGCACGTTCGCCGAAATGGAACGCCAGGAGGTGGAACTCTACGCCGCCGAACTGCGGCTCGCCGCGGCCGAAGCCTATATCGAAGCCGTGGCCGAGGCCGAGATGCTCGAAGTGCGGCGCAGTTCGTACGAGTATATGCTCGAAATGAGCAGGTCGGACAGCCTGCGGTTCCTCGCCGGGGAGATTACGGAGAACGACGCACGCCAGTCGTCGCTCGAGGCCCGGACCCTGCTCGGCGAAGTGTACCGGCAGGAGGGGGATTACATGGCATCGCTGGTGGTGCTCGGGTTCTATGCCGGGGTACGGGCCGACACCCTGCTCGTCCCCACCGGCGATATCCGGGCCGATATAAACGCCGCGCCGCTGCCGTTGCTTATCGAGCGTGGTCAGGAGATGCGCACCGAGACGGCTTTGGCCAACCTCGGTATAGAGATGGCCCGGCGGGAACTGGCCATAGCCCGGTCGGACCGGAAGCCGGACGTGGACGTCTTTCTCGGCTACGAACGCGACTGGAAAGGTCTGCTTCCGAGAAAGCATATGCTCACCGGGGGTGTAACCATACCGTTGAAATTTTCATCCGCCAATAAAGGCGCAGTGCGGGCGGCGACGCTCGCCGTCGGGCAGGAGATGCGGGCCGAATCAGGGGTACGGGCCGAGATAGAGGCCGAGATAGCCGCCGCCTACTACATCTATGTCGCCGCCCTGCGTAATTACGACCACTACCGCTCCGGCATTATGGAGGAGGCGCGGCGGGTTCTCGACGGGTTCGTGTACGGTTACCGGGCCGGGGAGACCGATATCCTCGAGGTGCTCATAGCCCAGCGTACCTACAACGAGACCCGCGAGCAATTTATCGAATCGCGGAAAGAGGCCCGCCTCGCCGCTGTCAATCTTCAGTACGCCTGCGGAATGGACCTTCTCTGACACCGGAAAAACTTTCGAAGGCTCGGCAATTTCCGGGGCGGCCCGCTTATAACGCGGCCGCCCTCTCGTTTACGGACTGGTTGGGAGAATGCCGGCCTTTATCCGGCCGCCACAGACCACCGACCTTTTATGCCCGCCTTAATGTCCGGCCCCGTATTCTTTTATCCGGCCCACCTACACCATTACCGCCCATTATACGGCACTTATATACCGATCGCTGCCTCCGGACGCATACCGGCCCGGCAGTTAAACAATTTCAAATCATTTTCGGCAAAACACTTGCAATTTTTCATATAATATTTTATTTTTACGGTAAACCATTACCTAAAACCTAAAATTACGTAATCTTTATAACTTCAGCAGTTATGGCATTCGATAAAAAACCGTGGGCCGAACCCTACCGAATCAAGGTTGTGGAACCGCTCAAGACCACCACACGCGAGCATCGGCTCGCGGCAATCCGAAATGCGGGTTGGAACACCTTCCTGCTCCATGCCGACGATGTGTATATCGACCTTCTGACCGACAGCGGCACCAACGCCATGAGCGACGGGCAGTGGTCGCGGATGATGGTGGGCGACGAGGCTTATGCCGGAAGCCGCAGTTTCTACCGGTTGGAAGAGGTGTGCCGCAAATACTACGGCTACCGGTACATCATGCCCACGCATCAGGGCCGCGGCGCTGAAAATCTATTGAGTAAGTGCATGATACGCCCGGGCCAGTACGTTGCGGGCAATATGTACTTCACTACCACCCGCCAGCATCAGGAGCTGGCCGGAGGTACGTTCGTGGACGTAATTATCGACGAGGCCAACAACAGCTTCTCCGACTACCCGTTCAAGGGAAATATCGACCTCGGAAAATACGAGCGGCTGATACACGAAAAGGGGGCGGAGAATATCGCTTATATCACCGTCGGGGCGCCCGTGAATATGGCCGGGGGCCAGCCCGTGAGCATGGAGAATATGCGGGCTGTATCAGAACTGTCGCACCGCCACGGCATCAAGGTGGTGCTCGACGCCACCCGCAATATCGAGAACGCCTACTTTATCCAGCAGCGGGAAGCGGGTTACGCAGACAAGAGTATCGAGGAGATA
Organism: Rikenellaceae bacterium; assembly: GCA_020859685.1. Taxonomy (GTDB): domain Bacteria; phylum Bacteroidota; class Bacteroidia; order Bacteroidales; family Rikenellaceae; genus WRDF01. The sequence goes on along the minus strand of JAJBVT010000076.1, from coordinate 2,702 downwards.
AACCGTGAGTTCTGCTCGTACAGCGACGCGGCGACCGTAAGCGCCAAGAAGGACCTGTACGTCAATATCGGAGGGCTGGTGATGTGCAACGACAGCGAGCTTTACGATAAACTGCGCAGCCTTGTGGTGGTTTACGAAGGGATGCCAACGTACGGCGGGCTTGCCGGTCGCGACATGGAGGCGATGGCCGAGGGGCTTATCGAGGCCGTGCAGGACGATATGATTGCCTCGCGCGTAAGGCAGGTGGAGTATTTCGGCAACCTGCTCCACGAGGCCGGTATACCGATTGTGACGCCCATCGGCGGCCACGGCGTTTTCCTCGATGCGAAACGATTCTACGACCACCTGCCGCAGAACGAGTTCCCCGCGCAGAAGCTGGCGGGCGACCTCTACGTGGAGTCGGGAGTCCGCGGGATGGAAAGGGGCATCGTCTCGGCCGGGCGGAACAAGCAGACCGGCGACCACTACTATCCCGAACTGGAACTGGTGCGCCTCACGGTGCCCCGCAGGGTCTACACCCAGGCCCATTTCGACGTGGCCGCCTACTATATAATCGAGATGTATAATAACCGCCACAACGCCCACGGGCTCAGGATGGTATACGAGCCGGAATTCCTGCGGTTCTTCCAGGCGCGGTTCGAGGAGATATAACATTCGAGGGGTTATAATAGACGGAAATTACCTGCCAAAGTAATTATCCGACAGGGAGGGAGTCGCCGCGAGGTAACTCCCCCTTTCTTTTCAGCCGGACGGCCACCCGGCAGCCTTCCGGGCATACTTATTGCCCCGTTTCGCGTAAACGGAAAGGATGAAAAGGATATTATTTACGATTACTGCCGTATTTGCACTGTCGGTCTGCGGCGCGGGAAGGGCGGCGGCGCAAAGCGGTTTCCAACTCTCGACCCATGTGCTGGATATAAACGAAGGCCGCCCGGTGGCCGGGATAACGGTCCACCTCTACCGCTACAACGAGGTCTCGCTCGACTGGGAATATATCTATCAGACCAAAACGGACGAATCGGGAAGGGTGGGCGACCTTCTTCCCCGCGGGAATGAAAATGCCGGAATATATAAATTCAGGTTCGATACCTCGGATTATTTCAATACGAAAGGAGTTCGACCGCTGTTCCCGTTCGTGGAGGTGGTATTCACCGTTACGGATAAATCGGACTATCATATTCCGCTCGCCATATCGGGGAACGGCTATTCGGTCTACCGCGGGAGTTGAATCCCTGATGAGCGGTTAGGAATGTTTTTTGCTCTTATAGAGTAAACAAAAGTTGAAAATTATGGAAGATACTATCTTTAAACCCCTTACCCACCTCGACCGGGAAGGACCTGAGGCCAATAACGACCGATTCCAGCGTCGTGACAATACCAGTTACCACGACTCCGCCTTCTCTGAAATGGATACCGACTCTATTCACCCACAGAAGGGATGGCAGCCGGATACCGAACCGCAGGACGAGGAAAGTGTGGAGGCCAACGGCTGTTTATGTCCCAACGGCAGCGACGGTGTGGAAATTTACGAGGAGACTGTTGTAATCGAATTTTACGACGATACCGATACGGAGACCAAATAATATGGCTCCCCGGACCGTTTAACCCCCTTCCATTGCGGAGGGGGTTTCTGTTTTACCGGGCTTATAATAACAGGTAAAAATTATTATCTTTGCCCCCGGATGATTAATTCGCGAACAGAGTCGGTATAGTACGGCATGTGAAGTCATAAGCCGGAATCTTTAAATTGCAGGCGGGAAACCTCTCGCCTGTTTATTTCTATATTTTATCAAAAATCCAACGGGCGCCTTGAGGGACGTACCGTCTTATACCCATAAAATATGGACTGCGATAATAATACAATCCACAGTTTCGACCTCGAACTTATCTGCAATTTCTTTAAACGGCTCGACCGGCAGGGACCGGGCAGTCCGGATGCTACCCGGAGAGCCGCCGGTTTTGTGGGGCCTTTAGACCCCCGGGCCAGAATTGCCGACCTCGGCTGCGGCACGGGAGGACAAACCATTACACTGGCCCGTTGTCTACCGGGCGATATTACGGGGATAGACCTGTTTCCGGGGTTCGTCGAAGTTCTCAACCGAAATGCCGCCGCTGCCGGTCTATCCGACAGGGTGCGGGGAATTATCGGTTCGATGGACGACCTGCCGTTTGAAGAGGGAGAACTGGACGTTATATGGTCCGAGGGCGCGATTTACAATATAGGTTTTGAGAAGGGCCTTCGCCTCTGGAACCGGTATCTGCGCAGGGGTGGCTATGTAGCCGTTACCGAGGCTGCATGGTTAACTCCGGAGCGTCCGGAAGAGATAGAGCGTTTCTGAAACGACAATTACCCGGGCATAGACACTATCGGCAACCAAATCCGCATTCTGGAAGATTCAGGATACCAGCCCGTAGCGCATTTTGTACTTACGGAAGAGTGCTGGAGAGAGAACTATTTCGAACTGAACAGAGCCGAACACGATAGTTTCCTGAAGGAATATGCGGGAAATAAATCGGCCGAACGGTTTATAGAGATGCAGTTGAATGAACAGCTGTTATTCGAGACGTACCATGAGTATTACGGGTATGTTTTTTATATAGGCAGGAAGTTGTAAGGCCGGGCAAAGTATCCACAGGCTCATTGGAACTCTCCGAGACTTGCGAAGGTTTTCTAAAATTAATTTTCTACCCCTGTCGTATAT
>JAJBVT010000046.1 GCA_020859685.1 Rikenellaceae bacterium | reverse complement strand
AAATCCCCTAAAATGTTAATTTCTACGCCGACATATAGCGATATATGGCAGGATTGTCTGTCCCGTATCAGAGAACAAACTTCTGAGGATGAATTTGTTAAGTGGTTCCAACCAATCGTGCCGCTTAACTTCGACGGAACGACCCTCCAACTGCGCGTACCCAACGAAAGTTACGTCTACCACATCGAAAAAAACTACCTCGGTTTCCTGCGTCCGATACTCTACCAGCTCTTCGGGATGAAGACCCGTCTGCGCTATGTGATGCCCAAGGCGGAGCAGGCCCAGCCGACCATCGTGCAAGGCTCGGACACCACGGCCATAAACCAGTTTATCGCCCGGACCGACACGGCCAATATCAAGAACCCGTTTATCCTTCCCGGAATACGCAAGGCCATTGTGGACCCGCAGTTGAACCCGGCCTACACGTTCGAGACCCATGTGGAGGGCGAGTGCAACAGGCTGGCCCGCTCGGCCGGTCTCGCAGTGGCGGTAAATCCGGGCAACACCCCTTTCAATCCCCTCTACATTTACGGGGACTCGGGTCTTGGCAAGACTCACGTCGTGCAGGCCATCGGTATGGAGGTGCGCCAGCGGCATCCCGAGATGCAGGTGCTCTATGTCTCGATGAACAAGTTCCAGGCGCAGTATACCCACGCCATCCTGAACAAGGAGTTCAACGATTTCATCCACTTCTACCAGATGATAGACGTGCTGATAATCGACGACATTCAGGAGCTTGCCGGTAAGGAGAAGACACAAAACGCCTTCTTCACCATCTTCAACCACCTGCAACTATCGGGCAAACAGTTGGTGATTACCTCCGATAAACCGCCCGTGGAGCTGAAGGATATCGAGCAGCGGCTTATCACCCGTTTCAAATGGGGCCTTTCGGCGCAGTTGGCGCAGCCCGATTACGAAACGAAGGTAAAGATAATCCGCAGCAAGGCCGCGCGTATCGGGGCGGAAATTCCGGAAGAGGTGGTTCATTACCTTGCCGAGAATATCAATGCCAATATCCGTGAGATAGAGGGTGCGCTCTCGTCGCTCGTTGCCAACGCGGCCTTCCTGAACAAGAAGATATCGACCACCCTTGCTAAAGAGATACTGAAGGTATACGTTAAGTTCTCGCTCAAAGAGATAACGATAGAACATATAAAGAAGACGGTTTGCGACTACCTCAAGCTCGACCCGGAGAAGTTCAACTCCCCGAAACGTACCCGGGAAATAGCACAGGCTCGCCAGATAGCGATGTACCTGAGTAAGAAGCACACCAAAGCCTCGCTGACCTCCATCGGGGCGGCCATAGGGGGTAAGAACCACGCCACGGTGCTCCACGCATGCAAGGCGGTTTCGAACCTTATGGAGACCGACAAGGTGTTCCGCCGCCAGATAGAAGAGATAGAGCGGAAAGTATTAGGCAAATAGAATAAGTTTATAGAACTATTATTATCACTGCTAAACCCCATTGGTTACAGTTAGGCCCGCATCGATGTGGGCCTAACTTGTTTTTGGCCGGGGTAGGGTGCGATGTTATAGTGCAATTCTGCAAAAACGCAAGGACACCGAAACCCTGCGCTCGAAAGCCACCGGAGCCGCCCGGCAAAGACATAAATCCGAGTATCCGTCCATTACCCGTAAAAACGGAAGAGGTAACTGAATAATTTGCAGCGGCCCGCCGCCCAGCCTCCGGTCGGCCGCACGTCTGCAAAGCAGACGTATTTCATTGAATGAAAAATTGTAATCGTAAACCCTTGATGTCATTCTGAGAGACAGCGAAGAATCTCCCCTATAATTTCCCAATCGGAAGATGTTGGCCCTTCGGGATGTGACGTAATCTTTCGGCAGGAGAATATTTCTCACGGAGTGAACCCGAAAAGGTGTAATCGGCTTGCCGGGATGGAAGAAATACGGGATGGGTTTAGGCAGTACGTTGTGCAATTTGTTGATAACTTTCCGCACGGGGCGGTTCTGCGATACTCCTTCGTATCACAAAAAAACTTATCTTTGTTAGTTGCAGGCCGTTCCGGTATTCTTCGGAATGGGGCGGCCGGTTGCGATGGAGCGGATTAGGTTCTGCGGCGGGTGGAATTGAGAAAAAGAGAACCGGGGGCAGGGTAGTCGGCCCGTTTCCGGGCAAGATAAAAAGTTATGGCAGGATTAAAACCCGGGGATAAGGCCCCCGATTTCACGGCAAACGACCAGGACGGCAATCCCGTCTCCCTCTCGGCACTCCGGGGGCAGAAGATCGTACTCTACTTCTACCCGAAGGACAACACTTCGGGGTGCACCGCCGAGGCTTGCAGCCTGCGGGACGGGCGGGGCGAGCTGGAGCGGCTGGGTTTCCGCATTATCGGGGTCAGCCCCGACACCGAGAAGTCGCACCGCGGGTTCATAGAAAAACACTCGCTCGGCTTTACGCTTATCGCCGACCCCGACAAAGAGGTCGCCAGAGCTTACGGCGCGTGGGGTCCGAAGAAATTTATGGGCCGCGAATACGAAGGTATCCTGCGCAAAACGTTTATTATAGACGCGGAGGGAAATATAGAGAAGGTGTTCGAAAAGGTCGATACCAAACGGCACTTCGAGCAAATCGTAGACTCGTACAAGTAGATATCTCCCTGTGATTGAGAAGGATTACATAACGCGGCTGCTTGCTGATCTGGGAAAAGTGATTGCAAAACTTCTGCAACTCAAAGCCTCGGGCAATAAGATAGAAATGGAACAGGCGGTTTGGGATGGACTCGCAATGGCGGGAGTGGGCGAAGAGCCGTTAATTCCGTATGAGGATGCGGTTGCTAAAATAGAGGATGAACGGGTGCTGGCCTCGTTGGCGGAAGCTATAAACATATATCTTTCGGTAGGCAGGAATGAAAACCTCGTTCGCATTAAGGATTTGATAAACCGGAGGCTCAAAGAGAAGAAAAGCCTCTTGTTCAACACTGAAATATTGGAATAAATCACGATAAAATAAGATGGCAGAAAGACAACAGATAGACCCTGAAAAGCTGAAGGTGCTCAACGCTGTGATGAGCAAAATCGAGAAGGATTTCGGCAAAGGCGCGATTATGCGCATGAGTGCGGACAAGATAGAGGATGTGGCCGTTATCCCGTCGGGGTCGCTGACTCTCGACCTGGCCCTCGGCGTCGGCGGCTATCCGAAGGGTAGGGTGATAGAAATTTACGGCCCGGAGTCGTCGGGAAAGACGACCCTGGCCATCCATGCCATTGCAGAGGCGCAGAAGGTCGGCGGTATCGCGGCGTTCATCGACGCGGAGCACGCCTTCGACAGTTTTTACGCCCGCAAGCTCGGCGTGGATGTGGACAACCTCCTGATTTCCCAGCCCGACAACGGGGAGCAGGCGCTCGAAATCGCCGACAACCTTATCCGTTCCAGCGCCATCGATATAGTGGTTATCGACTCGGTTGCCGCACTCACCCCGAAGGCCGAGATAGAGGGCGATATGGGTGAGTCGAAGATGGGGTTGCAGGCACGGCTGATGTCGCAGGCGCTCCGAAAGTTGACGGCCAGCATCAGCAAGACCAAAACGGTCTGCATCTTTATCAACCAGCTGCGCGACAAGATTGGCATTGTTTACGGCAACCCGGAGACCACCACGGGCGGTAACGCCCTTAAATTCTACTCCAGCGTGCGAATAGATATCCGCAAGTCGACGGCCATCAAGGACGGCGATGCGCAGTTGGGCGTCCGGGCCAAGGTTAAGGTGGTGAAGAACAAGGTGGCGCCCCCGTTCCGCAAGGCCGAATTCGATATAATGTACGGCGAGGGGATATCCAAGCTGGGCGAAATAGTGGATATCGGCGTGGACACGGGCGTTATCAAAAAGAGCGGTTCGTGGTTCTCGTACGGCGACAGGAAGCTGGCTCAGGGGCGCGACGCGGTGAAGGAACTGCTCTCGGGTAACGACGAGCTGCGCAACGAGATAGAGGCAAAAGTCCGCGCCATACTTATGGGCGGTGCGGACGCTCCCCGGCAGCCGGAAGAATAGCCGCCCCGCACGGGACCGCGTGGGAGATAAGGTCCGGTCCTGTTCCGCACGAGCCTAAAGCCGGAGTAAATCCGGTCCTCACTTGGCTCCGGACGGAGATAGGGGGGTACGTACCGCCTGAAATCTAACTGGTCCGTTGTCCGTCCCAATAGGGTAGGATGCCGAGTGGTATCGGGCGACGGCATGTGTCGGTGTAATTTTAGCGTTGTATCGGTGCCGGAGAGGGATTGCCAGATAGTAGGGGAACCGATTCCGGCCGCTATACGGCGCCAAGGACTGGCAATACCGCCGTTCGGTTTGGCCGGTCGGCCGTGTGGCACAGATTTGGCAACCGACCGCATGGAATACAACGGACGCCCCGTAATTGACGGGCGGCCCAAAAGTTTTAACCGTAAAGAGCAAGACATTATTATATAGTCGGCCGTGTCCGGCAAAACCTTAGAATTATACCCCTGCCGGGAAGGCGGCCCGCGACTCGCGGCCGTTCCCACGAACAGAAAGTATGGATTACACTCCGGAAGACGAGGTACTGATTAGCGGGCAATTCGAAAAACTGCTCGAGAGTTGCGGGAATATCGCCCGCAGCGACGACGACTGGAACCTTATCCGCAAGGCATTCTTCCTGGCCAAAGAGGCCCACAAGGGTGTGCGGAGGCGTTCCGGCGAGCCGTATATTACCCACCCGCTGGCAGTGGCGCAGATTGTTGTGGACGAAATCGGGCTTGGTGTCAAGTCTGTGGTCTCGTCGTTACTGCACGACGTCGTGGAGGACACATCCTACACGGTGGAGGAGATCGAGGCGATGTTCGGCCCCAAGATAGCATCGATGGTAGACGGGCTGACCAAGATGGCCGGTGTATTTACCACCGACACCTCGGAGCAGGCTGAGAACTTCCGCAAAATGCTGCTCACCCTGTCGGACGACGTACGGGTTATCCTTATCAAGATAGCGGACCGGCTCCACAATATGCGTACCCTCGGGTCGATGCCTCGCCACAAGCAGATAAAGATTACGAGCGAAACCATCTACCTGTTCGCGCCGCTGGCTTACCGGCTGGGCCTTTACAGCATCAAGACCGAACTCGAGGACCTGAGCCTGAAATACCGCTTCCCCGAGCAGTATGAGGAGATAGAGGAAAAACTTCATTCAACGGAAGTTGCGCGCTCCCAATTCATCGGATCGTTTAACGGTCCCATAGAGCAGCGGCTTCGGGAGAGCGGCATAGATTTCGAGATATCGGGGCGGGTAAAGAGCATCTATTCTATCTGGTCGAAGATGCAGCGGAAGCAGATTCCGTTCGAGGAGGTCTACGACCTGTTCGCTATCAGGATTATATTCAAGCCGTCGCCGCTCATTCCGGAAAAATCGCAGTGCTGGCATATATATTCTCTGATTACCGATATCTATAAACCCAAGCCCGACCGGATTCGAGACTGGGTAAACATACCCAAAGCCAACCGCTACGAGGCCCTGCATGCTACTGTGATGGGTCCGCAGGGCGTATGGGTAGAGGTGCAGATACGGTCGGAGAGGATGGAGGAGATAGCCGAGAAAGGTTTCGCCGCCCACTGGAAATACAAGCAGGCAACCATTACACAGGACGAGGACGAGTTCGACAAGTGGCTTAAGAAGGTCCGCGAGGCGCTCAACAGCCCAACCGAGAGCGCGGTGGATTTTCTCGATAATTTCCGTACCACACTCTATACCACGGAGATAGTGGTATTCACCCCGAAAGGGGAGTCCCGCAAGATGCCGATGGGAGCCACTGCGCTCGACTTCGCCTACGATATACACACCAATGTCGGCAACAAGGCCATCGGGGCGAAGATAAACCATAAAATCGAATCCATATTCACCCCGATAATGAGCGGGGACCAGATAGAGATACTCACTTCGGACAACTCCACACCCAAGACCGAATGGCTCAACCATGCCACCACGGCCAAAGCCCGCCAGTCCATCCGGAATTACCTGAAAAAGCACAAGCAGCACAACGTTGAAAACGGAAAGGAGATATTCGAGGCCAAACTCAGGGAGTTCGGTATTACGCCGAGTGCGAGGGTCTTCCGCAAAGTCCTTCCGGCATACGAGAGTAAAACGAAGGACGAGTTTTACAGCAAACTCGGGGCTGGCATTATCTCACTCGACGGTTTAGATAAAGTGCTGCGTGAGAATGCGGCAAGCAAGATGTTGAAGTTCTGGACAATCCAGCTTGCCAATCCGCTTAAGATTTTCGGAGCGGGCGATAAGCGGAAAGGGCAGGAGAGGGCGCAGACCATAAATACGGAGGAACCCGATTTCCTTATTGCCCAGTGTTGCAGCCCCATTCCGGGCGACAATGTGATTGGGTATAAGAACCCCGAGACCGGCAAGGTGGATGTGCATAAAACCTCGTGCGACGAGCTGACCCGGCTGGCCGCACAGCACGGTGACCGGATTACCTCGGTCGTCTGGTCGAGCCACAAGGCGATGTCGTACCTCTCGGTTATCGAAATCCGGGGAATAGACCGCATCGGGATTCTTATGGAGCTGGCTCAGGTTATAACCGGCGAGCTGGATATCAATATCCGCGAGATGCACGTACAGAGCCACGACGGGATATTCGAGGGTACTATCGCAGTGTATGTCAAGAATATAGACGACCTTAACCTTGTGATAGACAAAGTTGCGCGGATAAAAGGAGTCGAGTTGGTGAAACGCCATATCTCGAAATAATTACTATATTTACAATTGGTCCGCCCGTGAGTAATTAATCGTGGAACCGGTGTAAGCTCATATTTTATAGAATATTTACGGAAAAACAGACAAGTTATGGATGCCGAAATTATTATCATACTGGTCGCGGTGGCTCTTTCAATCCTGTCCGGGATAAATAAGAATAAGAAAAAAACGCAATCGGGAAGCCCGGGCATGCCTCAGGAACTGCCCGAAGAGGAGGACCCCTGGTCGGCAATCCGTAAATATATCGAGGAGGCCCGCTCTGAAAACAGTACGGCAGATGATGACGACGAGGTCTCCCGGAACCGGGCGGAACAGCGCAGCATAAGACCCGAGGTCGCAGAACCGGCGCCGCACCCGGAACAGGATGCCTATATGGCCAGCCTCCGGGACTATATGCACAAAAAGGAGAAGGATACCGGCGGCCGGGAAACTACCAAAAAAAGAACCACCGCCCGTATTCAGGCACCCAAAGAGATGCCCGAAGTTACACCCGACATTGTCTCCGATGATGTTATGGAGGACTTCGACCTACGTAAAGCCGTTATTTACAGCGAAATACTCCAGCCTAAATTCGAAGAGATATAGGAATAGGGCAGGGGCGATATTACTTACAACCCCCTTAAAGAATGTTTATAAATAAACCTGCCCGAAGTCTCTATTCTGACCGGTAAGATATAATTCTAAATCCAATGGCGACCATTTTTACAAAAATCATTAACGGAGAGATACCGAGTTATAAAATTGCCGAGAGCGAGAAATTCTATGCCTTTCTCGATATCAATCCTATCCGTAAGGGCCACACGCTCGTGGTTCCCAAGCAGGAGACCGATTACCTGTTCGACCTCGGCGACACCCTGCTGGGCGAGATGATGGTATTCTCCAAAGGCGTAGCCGCACGGATAAAATCTGCAACGGGATGCAGAAGGGTAGCGGTGGCAGTTCTGGGGCTGGAGGTACCACATGCGCATATCCACCTTATTCCAATCGATAAAGAAACGGACCTCGATTTCCACAAAAAATTAAAGCTTACACCGGAAGAATTCCGGGATATCCAGGAGAGTATCACGGGCTGATTTTCACAAATGTATTAAACCTATAAATTTAAACCTGCCGTAATCCGGCAGGTTTTTTCCTATTGTCATATCAAAATCAATTACAAATGTAAATTCACTAAACAAGGTATATCTGAACAAAATTCATGCAGGTGTATTT
>JAJBVT010000008.1 GCA_020859685.1 Rikenellaceae bacterium | reverse complement strand
ATATACCTGTAAGGGAAGGGACCATTCGTAAATATTCGAAGTAACATCAAAGAATAATCCACAAGACAAATCTGTAATCTCATATTCTTTTTCTATTTCCGGATTAAGTTTAACATTAATAAGTTCTTTAGTCCAAATACGGGTATCGGTATATAATTGTGTATAACGGGTCTTATTTACCGTATAAACATACGTGTAACGGTTTTCATTATAATATACTTCCGGTACCTTCTCAAGATACCAGACACCGAACTTGGTTTCCATATCCGGATATTGTCCGTCCAGAGGGGCTGATGCTCCGGGAATATTGAAATATTTACTTACCGGGTTGAATTGCCTTGTAATCGTGCCGGATAAAGAGATCTCTGCCGATAGTTTAGAACTAAAATTAGATACGAACCCCTCGAGTTGAGGTTGAGGTTTTGACATTATCCCCCCGATTATGGCCGATAGAGCCTTAGCACCCATTTCGATCGCAGGCAATGCGGCTATTACCCGGGTTTTATTTTCGGATGAATCATCTTTTTTAAAAAATGTATCGAGGAATTTCTTATCTGTCACAACCTTCCCAAAATCAAGTGCCGTCTGTCCAACATTGAACTTACTTCCGGGCGTGGAGTATTGTGCTTCACTTACCATCGTTCCTTCTATTTGGCCGTTAATAAAACCGGTTGCATTCAGGTTCGAAATTTGGGTAGAATATAAAATCAAATTAGCATACGTATTGGATGGATAGTTATAATAGTACGACAGGTCGAATTCTGCAACCGACCATCTGTCGGGACCAAAACCATTCAGCGATTTCTGGTAGATTGCGGGGGCGATAACGTAATTTTTATCAGGGGTATATATACCGTCAGTAGTAGCGGACGATGACCATGGTATATTATTGTTAATAAGTGTTAATGAGTTCTGGCTTAACCCGAGCGCAAAAAATAAATTATCCCCATAATCAATTACTCCTCTTGAGTAATAAAATATTCTCAGCAGGCCTCTTGGGACATTATATAGCATGAACATATTGTTGTCTTCGAGGTCCATAAAATCGTTATAAATGAGTGTCCAGCCATCTTCCTGATAGTAATCGTTCAAAAAATCCTCCGGTAGGGTGGTATTTGAACCGGCAATCCATGGAAGAGCAAGAGGTTCCCCGTTCCGCACCTCAATTTTGTTTACATTCTCCCAGTCGAACCATCCGGATTCGGAAATGGGTATCGAAATCCCGCGGGTTGTAGGAGAACCGTATTCAGTTACCTTGACATCGGTTTCAACATCATGCTGACATGAAATAATACCCAAAGCCAAAGCAAATACTGTAAATGTGGAGATAATTTTTCTCATAAGTTGGGTCTTATTAGTTTTGCACCAAATGGTTCTATCAATATAAGAATAAGTTAACATATTAACAAACAATTAATAAGATATAACTAATAAGGTCATAATTCATAAATTATCTTATGTAAAAATGTACGGCACTGATGGTTAATGTAGAGATATAAACCGCCATGAAGAAAGCAGGGTATTTACGGTAATAATTTTGTATCTAAAAAAGTACGCAGCATTTATAAATCTATTCTGGGAGATTCCAATAGTTTCTTCCGTCGCATCGAAAAAACCGTATTATTGTTATCGAAAAACTCGAATGGATGTTCCTAAAAAGATGTGGGATAACTTGATGTTGAAGTATAAGTAGCAATTAAAAATAGGGATAGAAGAAAATCTATCCCTATTTTTTAATGGACGTAATTACTAATCCTCTTTAATCCAAGTCGTACTGTAACCCATACCGGCTCCACCGTTTTGGGCTGTTAAATTAAGGTTAAATGTGATACTGCCCGGATCCAATATATATGTAGAATATCCGTTATTTGCAACTGGTCCGAAAGCTGATGATTGAGGTTCTACAATATTTAATAACCCGTCTCCGAGATCTGCCAAAGTGACCGGAATTGAATATTGTTGCCACCAAGTGTCCGATGCACGGTATAAATAGCCTCCCTGAGACGTAATGGTAATTTTATCTGGATTGTTGACATATGTCCCATCCAGAACTCCTTCCTGTTGGGTTGCTGATGTAACCAGAATATATCTGGTTACACTGACATTCGCCTCCAAAGGTTCAGTTATGCCCGCACTATAATTCACATAATAAAGCCCGGGAGTAGTAGTGTCAAAACCTCCACTTACTGTTACCTCCGTCTCTACTCCATCAACATAAGCTTTACAACCTGGATCGGTATAGCTATCACCAGGTTTTAGGTAAACCCATTGATCTCCTGCCATATCGAAATCAGGATAGTTAACAACAATCGAAACATCCTTAGTATCTTCACTGCAAGAAGATATCATTCCCGCCACAAAAAGAACGGGTAAGACATATAATAATTTAAATGCTTTCATCTCATTAAAAATTTTAATGTTCCAGATCTTCATCGTATCCTGTCCAGCGGTAACCGCTCAGGACACAATCCCAATCATATGCTGGTTCTGCGACAATTTTGTTAAATGCCCATTCATATTCGGGAACGAGAGGGTCGGCCCACTCATCCTGGTCGGTTTTTTTGCTGATATACTCCAAATCGGCCCCATAGAAATTAATCTTCATATAGATACTGTCGGCAATGTTACCTCCGGGAGTAGTAGCTGCGTTCGGAATTATTTTAGCCAGTTCAATGGCGCCACGACCTTCATCTGTTGAAACAATCAAAACTTCACCTTCATAGGTTGGTTCCGGATAATACGCTCCAGTATAGGGGTTCCTACCTCCGTTTATATCTCCACCCCATTCCACATTGTCGTTTGTGGCGTCAAAAGATCGGTTTGGAGTATAAAATTCAGTAGAGGGTCCGGTAATGGCCATTTTTATTTTTAGCGGGAAAATCTCCCCCTCGTCGGAAATCCAAACCTCGGAATCCGTATTTGCGGCGGTATTGTAAATGAAGATGGGTATATCATAAGTATCATCGTAACCATAAATAAGGTTCTGGTCCGAGATATCATCATAATATAGGCAGACGACGAATTGTCCTGTATAAGCGGCGGCTTCTGGATACCAGTTGCCGGGGTCCTGAGTAGTGCACGAGTTTAGTGCAAACAGGACGGTAACGGAAAATATAAATAAAATCTTTTTCATATTCCTTTAAGTAATGTTTACTTTATTTTGAAACCTATTTGCCCGATTTCTTATCCCAAAATACTTTCTCTCCGAGATTGGGTTTCTGAGGAAGAGAGTTGTTATTTCTGGAAACAACGCTGTATGGATAAAGCAGCGATGCCGGTAAATTACCGTTAAGGTTATCGCGACCCACAACCGATAGTGTAAGGTCTCCTACCGGGAAGTTATACCAGGCATAGTTGCGGTCGGCCCGTACATCGATGTCACTAACAGCGGGAATTTTGGTACGGTTACGCTCTAAGAAAGATTCTCCGTGCTGGAAATAATAGTGAGCAACCCATCTTTGGTGACCAATGAGATCGAGATAATCATTTTGAGAGCCCGAAGCAGGCCATTCTGCATAACTACCGGCATCTGTGATTGTATTTATAATCTCCGGATAGTTAGCATCTTCATCGTCGGTCACAAAATTGGTGGCATTTACTTGCGTAAAACTTGCTTCGACTCCGGCCTCATAATAAGTCCTTGCAGTGTTATAGTCACCGGCACGAACATAAACTTCTGCAATCCGGAAGTTATTTTCCCATGAGGATATAAGAATAAGATCGGCGCTATTGGAGAGCCTTGCACGAGCGAAAGATTCTTTGTTATCCGTGGTACCGTCGCCATCGGAATCCTGCTTGGAATCGTAGTCGCCGAAAAACGCTCCTTGGTCTCCGTTAAAGTATTTGCCGACCCGTGGGTCTCCGTTCACAGAAAGGTAATCGAAAAACGATTTACATGCAATTACGTTGGTGCTCACGAAAGTAGTACCAGTATTATATTCATAAAGCGGGTGCCTTTTATAATCCTGGTCTTCAAAAATACTACCGGATATACTTGCATTCTGGCTAAGAAAATCATTATTCTCGATAAAGGTAACCATGGAAGCATTATTATAACCGGAAGTCTCGGTAAGTCTCATATTGAGTTTAAGTTTGAGAGAATTGGCAAATTCCCTCCAACGGTTCATATTACCGGCAAAAACCATATCCGCATCACTATCTACATAGGCACCGGAAAGATCTAAAGCTAAGAGTTTGTCTATACGATCCAGCAGGTCATTGTATATGGTTTCACCATCGTCAAATTCCGGATGATTGATACCTTCGTCACCACGGAGCGCTTCAAAGTAAGGCACATTGCCGTAAAGATCGACTAAGAACTGCCATCCGAAAATTTGAAGGGCCTCAGCCACAAAATAATAACCTAATTGCGATTCGTCTTCAGAGGCTACATCTATCATGTATTGAAGGTCTTTCATCGCACCGGCCACGAGTGAAGAATAAAAAGTGTTGAAGTCCGTATCGGCATAACGGCAGAGATCCTTAAACTGTGAGGCCGTATAGTTCTGAGTCCAATACTGTACCCAGTATCCTCCGCCGAAGGCTACATCCCAACTCATAGTGTTGTAAGCCAACCCTAACTGGGCCACAGCAAGAATGGTGCTTACATCTTCCAACTCTTCCAGCCGGTTCGGGTTGTGGTTTATGTCGAGCATATTCTCACAACTACTGAACAGAAGCGAAACAGTTATGAACAATATTGATAACTTTTTCATAAAAATGAATTTTTCCTGATTTAATTAGAAAGTGAGTTTGAGCCCCACGGTGTAATACTGGTTCGTAGGATTGGCTCCGAATTCCCCGAATTTCGCCTCGACATTGGTTCCGAAAGTAGTGTTTTCCGGGTCAATATATGCGTTCTTTACAGGGGTCCAGAGAAGAATGTTGGAAGCGGTGGCATGTACTGCAAGCCGTTGCATCCTGAGTTTCTCACAAATCTTAGCCGGAAGATTGTAGGTAAAGGTAAGATCCCTCAGTTTCAAAAATGAGCGGCTTATTATGAACTCATCATTGAGATTAAATCCTCCATCGGAATAGAAGTTTTGAAGGTTAAAGGGATCTACCATTTTGTTATTTTCACTGTATGTACCGTCCCCGTTATCCACTACGGAGTTGGGTACGAGGAATGCATTACGGTCGTTGAATACGGTCTGGGCACCGTTACCGGTCCATCCCATATAGTCATATGTGTAGGAATAGATATAACCGCCCTTACGCCAGTCGAGTGTAGCTGAAAGGGAGAGGTTTCTCCATGTGAAAGTATTTACAAGTCCCATACGGAACCTTTCGTTTATACTTTTGCCGGTATATTCCATATTGGAACTGGGTTGTACCAGACCTTCGCCGGTCACGATGGTTGCTCCGTAGTATTCACTGGACTCATCGGTCACCGTAGCAGGAATATAGGTTTTGAACTGTCCCATAGATTTGCCTTCAACGGCATAGATTGCTGTCCCTGAATATCCACCGAGTAATACCTCTTCCACATCGAGTTTTTCAACTTTATTTATATTGCGCGTATAGTTGTAAGTCATATCCCAACGGAAATCCCGTGTCTTAACCGGAGTAAAGTTTATAGCCAACTCGATACCTTTATTTCGCACATCTCCGAGGTTTTCAAACTGATATGTATAACCGGTCGACGGGTCGCGTGGAATTGCTTCTATGAGACCTTTTGTAAGTCTGTTGTAATAAGAAACATCGAACCCTACGCGATTCTGGAAAAAAGCCATTTCCACACCGAGCTCGAACTCAGTCGTAAGCTCGGGTTTCAATTCTTCGTTACCCAATGTATTGGAAATGGTATAAGAGTTAATACCTGCGATCGGGAATTCGAAGTTGTGTGTGGAACTATAACCCGGGTTTACAATCGAACCGGCTGCAAAAGTCGGGTATACATAATAAGGCTCGGCATCGTTACCGGTCTTACCGTAAGCTACACGGAATTTTGCGAAGTCGACTTTACCCGTGTTTATACCTTGCTGCCTCAAAAGGTCGGTAACCAGGAAACTCATGGTACCACCGGCATAGAAGTAAGACCTGTTCTTTTTTGGAAGTGTTGAAGACCAGTCGTTACGGGCTGTTCCCGTAATATAAATAAAGTCCCTGTAACCCAGGTCGGCACTACCGTAAACGGCCACTGTCCTTCTTTTATCTCTCGAACTTGTTGCGATAGCATTTCCCGTGGAGTTGGAAAAGAAGAATTTACCCGGCACATGGAGACTACCGATTTCACCCTGCAGCCACGAATTGGACCTTTCGTTCATATTACCCCCGGCAATAACGTTGAGCGAGAAATCATTGAAATTCTGCATATAGTTCGCAAAATAATCATGGTTCATCTGAATACGTTCGTAACGGCGCTGGGTATACGAACCGGCGTTTTCATTGCTATTACCTGAATTGGGAGCGTCGGGAGAATAGAGATTCTGGTCGAACTTGGTCTCATAGGTCGAAGTTTCATAGTCTCCTCCGAAACGATATGTAAGGTTAAGGAAATCCGTTACATCCCAGTTTAACTCCACTTTACCGAAGAATTTCTGTTTATTTTGCAACATTTTATAGTTGTCTATAATCCAATATGGATTAAGACCGTACAGGGTGAAATAGTTGTCCGGCTGGTTGAATACATTATTCTTGTAGTCTTTAAGGTCTACAATGGAAATATCCACCGGGACTTCGTTTACCGAACGATATAGAGAATTGCCTTGTCCGCCCGGAACATCCCTGTTTCGCTCGGTACTGAAGTTAAGGGCCGTCGAAACGGTAACGTTTTTTGCCCTGTGAGAAGCATTTGTTGTAATCGTGTACCGGTCGTATGTGTCCGCATTCGTGGGAATCACACCGTCGGTGTGGTTCTGGGATACCGACGCGAAGAACCTTGTGGTTTCATTCCCAGCCGTAAAGGAGACATTGTTTTTGTAACCAATCCCCACTTCATAAAAATCCTTAACCCTGTTTTTTAGATAAGAGTATGGTTTGGCTTGCTGGGAACTGTTAACTATAAACCCCCACACTCTCAGGTTTCCGTCGAGACGTGGACCCCAACTGCCGTTTTCATCGAGGCCTTCTCGGTAAGACCAGCCCTGTCCGAACATTTTCTGTTCCTGAGGCTGATAACCCAAATGGGTGAAAGTTACGGAACCGTCATAATCAATGATTACCTTACCGTCTGTATTAGAACCAGATTTGGTCGTTATAAGGATTACACCGTTGGCAGCTCTCGAACCGTAAAGCGCGGTCGCGGCGGCACCCTTGAGAACGGTCATATCCTGAATATTATCCGGGTTTAATGCGTTGATACCGGAACCGAAGTCCACCGTACCGTTGAGCCTGTCGGTAGCGCTCGAAGTACCCGTGGCATTCTGTTCGTTGGTAATAGGAATACCGTCCACGATGTAGAGCGGCTGGCTGTTACCGAACGTGGAAAAACCACGGATAACCACGTTCTGCGTACCGCCGATGCCGTTGGAACTGGAAACGTCCAGACCCGCAACCTTACCCTGTAGGGCCTGCATAGGGTTGATTGAATTACTGTTGGCGATATCCTCGCCGCTCAGCACGGAGGCGGCGTAACCGAGCGTCTTGCGCTCGCGCGACAGACCCATGGCCGTCACGATTACACCTTCGATCTCGGTGGTACCGCTCATTACCACCCGCATATTAGGCTGGGCAGCCACTTCGATGGATTGCATCCCTATGAAAGAGAATTGGAGAATGCCGCCATCGGGAACTTCGATTGTGAAAGAACCGTCTGCGTTCGTGGTTACACCCCTGAATGTGTCTTTTACAAGTACAGAGACACCTGCAAGAGGAGAACCGTCTTCAGAAACAACAGTACCGGAAATCCGCGAACCCTGCCCAAAAACCATACAGTTTATGGACAAAATCGCAAACAAGGATAGTACAAGTTTTCTCATATGATTAATTTTTAATTAAAATAAAAAGTGTGTATGTAGTTGAGTAATAGTTTAGTTCGGTTCGAGTCAGGTTAGGGGATATCTCCAGCTGCTGAGACCGGAAACTACAATCAGATCAAGGTGGTGGTGGTTCCTGATTCGACCCTTTAAACCTATAAAATTAAATTAAAGTTAAATCTTTTCAACTATAATTTTGTAAAAACATAATAAATATAACACTTTATTCGTTAAAATGCAATCTAAATTTCAATTTTTTAGACATTG
>JAJBVT010000033.1:8466-105554 GCA_020859685.1 Rikenellaceae bacterium | reverse complement strand
GAAAAAAACTCACCCCACCTGACCCGCAGGCACGTCGGCACCTCGGAATGGCGCCCCTCGCCTACCGTACAGCGGTGAAAATCACCAAAGACTAAAATGTTCCGGAACTACATACCCGCCGGTATTCTGCATATCGGATGGCCCTCCTGCCAACACCCCGGGGCGATAAGCATTAAACTGAAAAAAACTCACCCCACCTGACCCGCAGGCACGTCGGCACCTCGGAATGGCGCCCCTCGCCTACCGTACAGCGGTGAAAATCACCAAAGACTAAAATGTTCCGGAACTACATACCCGCCGGTATTCTGCATATCGGATGGCCCTCCTGCCAACACCCCGGGGCGATAAGCATTAAACTGAAAAAAACTCACCCCACCTGACCCGCAGGCACGTCGGCACCTCGGAATGGCGCCTCTCGCCTACCGTGCCGGGGTGAAAAGTCCCAAAAGATGATGATTTCGTCCTAAAGTGCGCCCCGGGATTAAGTTAATTTTGTACCGGATTTTACAAACTATGGGGGCTACGCTCTTTTTTCCTATTCTGCTTGCGGCACTTCCTGCCGTGGGAACGCTGCCGGTGGACGATGCGGACAGCGTGGCTTCCTATCACCAGTTGCCGCCCATCGAGGTCACCGCCCCGCTCAAACAGCGCGGCGAGCTGTTCGACCAGCCGATTGCCGGTACCTCTTTTAACATGGCCCGCATCGAGTCGGAACGTATCGAGACCCAGAAAGACTTCTCGCTCTCCTCGCCTAACCTCTACCTGCCCGACTACGGGTCGCGGATGACCGGCTCCATTTACGTACGCGGTATCGGAGCGCGGATGGAGCAGCCCTCGATGGGGCTATACCTCGACAACGTACCCATCCTCAACAAGAACAACTACGAGTTCGATTTCTACGACATACGCCGGGCCGATATTCTGCGCGGGCCGCAGGGCACACTCTACGGCCGCAACAGTATCGGCGGGGTTATCAACATATTTACCCTCTCGCCGCTCGATTATCAGGGAGTAAGGGCCTACGCCGGTTACGGCAACGGAAACACGGCCGACGTCAGGGCCTCGGTCTACCAGCGGCCGAACGACCGCTTCGGCTGGTCGCTCTCGGCCTCGCACCACAGCAGCGACGGTTTTTTCACCAACGTCTACGACGGGTCTAATGCCGACCGGATATTGAGCGAAGGCATCCGTACTCGCCTCCAATGGCAGCCCTCCGACCGTCTGTTTATCGACAACACCCTATCTTTCAACCATGTAAACCAGAGGGGGTTCGCATACGCCTATTACGACACCCTGACAGGCACCACCGGAGATGTGGACCATAACGACCCTTGCAAATACTACCGCACGGGCATCGTGAACGGCACCACGGTAAGGTACGACGCGGGGCGGGTGCGCCTGCAAAGCGTGACCAGCTACCAGTATATGGACGACCGGATGACCATGGACCAGGACTTTCTGCCCGTGTCGATGTTTACCCTCGTGCAGGCCCAGCGGGAGCATGCCGTGACGCAGGAGCTGCTGCTGCGGTCTCTGGACGACAGCCGCCGCTGGCAATGGCTCACGGGGGCTTTCGGTTTCTACCGTCTCAACCGGATGAACGCTCCCGTGACCTTCAAGCGCGACGGTATAGAGACCCTTATCGAAGCCAACGCCACGGCGGGGCTGCAGATGGTCTACCCCGGAGCGGAACTCTTTATTCGGGAGGAGGAGTTCGAGATATCGAGCCGGTTCAGGCTGCCGTCATACGGGGTTGCGGCGTTCCACCAGTCGTCGTACGACGTGGACCGGTGGAGATTTACCGCCGGGGCGCGGCTCGACTACGAGCACGTGGGCATGAAGTATGACAACCAGGCCGCCTTCCACTACCTGTTCACAGCCACCGGAAGCGACTACACCCGGCTCTTCTCCGAAATGCACGGCCGCGAGAACCTTTCGTACCTCGAAGTGTTGCCGCGGTTCACGGCCATGTACCGTTTCCCCCTCGGCAACGCCTACGCAACCGTCACCCGCGGCTACAAGGCCGGGGGCATTAATACTCAGATATTCTCGGATATCCTCCAGAACAAAATGACCGAGGACCTCGTGGCCGAGCTGGGCCTGAAACCGGCCGGGAACGACCTGCGGATTACCTATAAACCCGAGACAAGCTGGAACTACGAGGCGGGAGCCCACCTGAGCCTGCTGGACGGCCGCCTGCGGGCCGCAGTGGCGGCATTCTATATCGACTGCCGCAACCAGCAGATAACGGTCTTTCCCGCCGGGCAGGGCACCGGGCGGATGATGTCGAACGCCGGGAAATCGCGCAGTTACGGGGCCGAACTGTCGGCTGCCTACTCCGCCGGGAGCCTGCACTTCGACGCCAGTTACGGCTTTACCGACGCGCAGTTTATCGAATACGACGACAACAAGACCGATTACAGTGGCAACAAGGTGCCCTACGCCCCGCGCAATACGGCCTACCTGGCCGGTGAATACCGGTACGATATCGCGGGCGGACTCCTCGACCGGATGTCGTTCCGGGTGGACTGGCGGGGCGCGGGCAAAATCTACTGGAACGAGGACAACTCCGCCAGTCAGGGATTCTATGGCCTCTTGGGCGGTGCGGTATCGCTCCGCGCCGGGCGCTACACCCTCGACGTTTGGGGCCGAAACCTTACCGGCAAGGCCTACAACACATTCTATTTCACCTCAATAGGCAACACCTTCGTACAGAAGGGCAAACCCCGCCAATACGGCGTGTCACTGAAATTTATAATATAAACGAACCTTTGAGATATGAAAAATTTACGGACATTATTTACCGCTTTCGCCCTCTGCGGCATTCTGTTGACCGCCTGCGACGACGATAACGGCGTCGAACTACCGCCGCCTTACGAGAACGAGGCCGACGCTTCCGTCTGGTTCTATCAGGGAAGTATTACAGTCGGCGGGCAGTCGGACGGCTCCGCCTATTCGGAAGAGGACCTGGTGGTGAAGCTGGTATTCAACGACGAGCGCACACGGTGCAATATCGTGATGTACAACGCCCGGTTCGCGGGCAATATGCCCGTGCGGCTCGACATAGTGATAAACGGCGCGGATGTGACGGTGACCGATTCCGGGTACCGGATTACGGGCGACGGAATTGTTCCCCGGTACGAGTTGGGCGGTCAGTGGCCCGAGATGCCGGAGTATACACTGACCGGGCTGACGGTGACGGCCGAGGCAGGGTCGGTGAAACTCTCGTCGATGTTCGGCAGTTACCCGGTGGAGTATACCGCCGACGCTTTTGACCCCGCCTCGGGCACCTACGGCGACGAGGGTGAGGAGTTTACCGAACCGGCGCCCGAACCGATAACGCCTCCTTCCGATGCCGTTTACGAGGGGGTGTTTACGGTGGAAGGAAGCAGGGGAATAATAGACGACCCTATTATGGTGGGACTTACCTTCGATGATTACGGGATTGGCAAGATGGTTCTTTACAACGCTACCTTTACTCCCGGTCTACCCGCCGGTGGAATGCCGAGAATGGATATAGAAATAGGCGGAATAGCCTGCGCCATAAACGACGAGGGAACTTATATTCTCACCGGCGACGGTATCATACCCGTCGCTCGGGATGAAGAGGTCGAAGATAAGTATATCGTTTCCGACCTCGAGGGAATTATCGAGGGAGAACATCTCCGATTCTCGATGATATGCGGCACCACACCCGCCGCCTACGACGGCCTGGTATCGGACCAGGAGTAAACCCGAAAATCTTAACCAATGGAAAATTAAACTCTTCCGGAATGGGAACGGATAGAGCAGGTAATAAAGCAAACCGGTGCGACTTCGGTGGCGGGATTCGCTCAAAGTATTGGGCTAAAAAGAGGGGAGAACCTCTACCAGATAAAGCGAGGAAACAACGGTATCAGCAGGCAGCTTGCGGAGAGAATCGTGGAATATTTCCCGAAGATAAGTAAATCATGGCTCCTTACCGGTGAGGGAAATCATGTCCGGACCGGTGATGAACTTCCTACCGATATAAATATAAACGTTACGGTGACGTTCAAGGTGGAAACGAATAAGTGAAAGATTTTTGCCTACCCGGATACAAGACGACGTATGTTATCCCTTCGCAATGACCTCCTCGTCCCCCGGCCTTAAGACGAGGCTTACGGCTATCATTCTTCTTTTTTACTTATAAGGATGACGTTATTAAATATGTCATTGTGAGCGTAGCGAAGAATCTGCATATTATTTTTGCGCAATAAACGGAAGATCCTTCGTCACTGGCGTTCCTCAGGATGACATACCTGACGCCTGGAATTTATGTCGCCGTGCGGCCGGATAACCTATGCGGCCTGCCGGGTAAAGGACCGGAAGCCGTAAAGGGCCACTACCACGAAACATAAGAGCGGCAGGATGAACGAGACGTTCACCGCGGGCATATTGAACAGGGTCCCCATGTCGATTATCGAAGCCTGCATCGGGGGGAGTATCGAACCCCCGAGAATAGCCATAATCAGCCTCGCCGCCCCGAACTTTGCATCCTCGCCGAGCCCTTTCAGTGCTATGCCGTAGATGGTGGGGAACATCAGCGACATACAGGCCGACACGGCCACAAGGCAATACATCCCGTATACATTCTGGAAAGCTATTACCCCTACGGTAAACGCGCCGCCCGCGATGGCCATAATCATAAGCAACCTGCCCGGATTGAGGTATTTAAGCAGGAAGGTGCAAATAAAACGGCTGCTGCAAAAAATTATCATAGCCACGATATTGTACCTCTGCGAGAGCACCTCGGCTGCCTTCTCGGTCATTCCCTGCTCCATGAATATACGGGTGCCGTACTGGATTATAAAGGTCCAGCACATTATCTGTACCCCTACGTAGAAGAACTGGGCTACGACCCCCTCACGGTAATGTTTCATGGAAAATATCCGCTTCAGGGTGGGTACGAAGTCGATGCTGTGCGACCGGTCCTGATTGCGGGGCATCGGGGTGAAGCGAATCAGCAGGAGCATCCCCACTATCACGCACCCGATTACGAGGTACGGGGTTATAAGCACACCCAGATCGGCCTGCTTCACGGCTTCGAACTCCGCGTCGCTCAGCATGGCCCGCTCGCCCGTGTCCAACGGGCTTAACTTGGCCTGTATAAAGTTCATAGCCACCCACATTCCGGCCAGAGAACCCATCGGGTTGAACGACTGGGCGAAATTGAGCCGCCGGGTGGAGGTCTCCTCGTCTCCCATGCTCAGGATATAGGGGTTGGCGCTCGTCTCGAGGAACGAAAGGCCGCACGTCAGGATGAAATAGGCTATCAGGAACGGGTAGTAGCTCCCGATCATCTTGGCGGGCAGGAACATAAACGCCCCTACCGCGTATAACCCCAGCCCGAGCATGATGCCCGCCTTGTAGGAATATCTGCGTATAAAAATAGCCGCAGGGAACGCCATTGCGAAGTAACCCCCGTAGAAGGCAACCTGCACCAGCGCACCCTCGGTGACGCTCATGCGGAATATCTTGGAGAAGGCCTTCACCATGGGGTTGGTAATATCGTTGGCAAAGCCCCACAGCGCGAAACATGCCGTAATAAGGATAAATGGTACGAGGTAGTTTACACCCCCGCTGCGGAAAATGGATCGATTCCTGTCAGGCATCGGTTTTCGGATTAGGTTTAGTCAGGTCAGGGTCTAAGTTAATATTATACGGGCCGGTTTGCAACTCTGCGGCTTATTAAGCTGTTTTCCGGTATTACTACCGGCGGCGGGCAACAGGAGCAGTACGGGTATCGTGGCGCCATTGCGAGTATTCCGGACTTTCCTGTTAATCCGGATCTTTATCTTCGGCAACACGTCTCCCGGGGTAGTACCGGTTTACCCGGGTCTTTCGGCGTTCCGGACTTTACGGTTTCGGCGCATTTTCGGGACAATCTTACCTACGGGTATTCCGGTTTATCCGGTCCTTCGGCGTTCCGGCCTTTCCGGGGCCTCCTGAACCTTTCGGGTAGTTCCCGGTAGGCCCCGCTTTCTGAAGTCCATCCGACAGACCGCAAGCCGAATCACTTACCTTCTGCCGCGTCGAGGGCATCCTCGAGCGAGAAAATCCTCTCGGCAAGCTGCCACTTCTCGTCCGAACGGCGTCCGCCGCCGGTGCGCTGGAAACGGGCCACGAAATCCTCCCACTCGGCCTGCCGCTCGTACCCGGCCAGCCGGCCGAAACTCTCGTCCCAGTCGAAATCCTCCGGGGTCTCGAGTATCATTACCGCCGTGGTGCCGTGGAGGTAAATCTCCATATCGAGGATACCGGCCCGGCGGATGCCCGCCGGTATCTCGGGCCATATATGGCGGCTGTCGTGCCAGTGGCGGTACTCGTCGAGTGTCTCCGGCTCCAGCCGGAGCAGCTGGCAGAAACGCCTGCGCCCTTTCGCCGGTCGCTTCGGGTAACCTTCTTTGAGTAGTGTGGTCATAACTACTTCTTATACAGTGGACCGTAAGCCGCGCAGGCGCGGTAATCCGAGCCCTCCTTGTCCATCCCGAAGGCGCCCCATGCCGACGGGCGGAAGATACTCTGCTCCGGAACGTTGTGCATGCTCACCGGAATGCGGAGCATCGAAGCCAGCGTGATAAGGTCGGCGCCGATGTGGCCGTAGTTTATCGAACCGTGGTTGGCTCCCCAGTTATTCATCACGGAGTAGACGTCGCGGAAGTTGTCGGTACTGTCGAGCCTCGGGGCGAACCATGTGGTGGGCCATCCCTTGTCGGTCCGGTCGTCGAGTATCTTATGGGCTTCCGGGTCGATATCCACCGTCCATCCTTCCGCTATCTGCAATACCGGGCCGAGGTTCTTCACCAGATTGAGCCGCACCATCGTGCAGGGCATTCCGCCCCGGGTAAGGAATTTGGACGAGAAACCGCCCCCCCGGAAATATTCGCGGTTGGCAGGTACCCAGGTGGTAGCGTCGAGACATGCCTGCGCCTCGGTATCATCGATATCCCAGAAGGGTTTCATTACCGGGTTGCCGTCCTTATCGCTCTGCATGCCGCTGCCGTCGAGCGATGCGGCGCCGGAATTAATAAGGTGGATAATCCCGCCCGCGGCATGCCCGGTGAGTTTTTTGCCCGTGACGCGCTCCACGGCCTGCGGGCTCCAGTAGGTCCGCACGTCGGCGAATATGGAGGCGGTATTGGTCAGCAGGTGGCCGAAGAGCATCGCCGCGCCGTTAAGGGCGTCGTTCTCCGTGGCCAGTATGTAGGGGGCGCGGCGGCCGTTCCAGTCGAACGAGGAGTTGAGGATGGCCTCGGCGAAATCGCCGTTGGGATAGAAGTCGGTCCACTGTCGCTGGCCCTGGAACCCGGCCGCCAGCGCGTTGTGGCCCAGCGATTCCTCGCCGAACCCCATCTCGTGGAGCTTAGGGTTGCCCTGCATCAGGTCGCGGACGATAAGCGCCATTTTAACGACAAATTCCCAGTCGGCGTCCTTACCGGCCCGCTCTTTTTGCAGGTCCGGACGGTTGCATACATCCTCGCCCTCGCGGCAATTGGCCCTTGCCCATGCAATCGCCCGTTCGAACTCCTCCTTGTCGTAGATGCCCTCGCTCATGCGGCGGATAATCTCTACTTCGTCGATGCCCTCGCAGCGCATCCCGAGGTAGTCCTCGAAGAAATCGGTACTCACTATCGAGCCTGCAATGCCCATGCAGACAGCCCCTATCGACAGATACGATTTGCCCTTCATAATGGCCACCGAAAGAGCCGCGCGCGAGAAGCGGAGCAGTTTAGCCTCCACATCGGCCGGAATAGCCGTATCGCTCATATCCTGCACGTCGCGGCCGTAGATGCCGAACGCCGGAAGTCCCTTCTGCGTATGGGCTGCCAGCACGGCGGCAAGGTACACCGCTCTGGGACGTTCGGTCCCGTTGAAGCCCCATACGGCCTTCACCGTGTCGCGCTCCATATCCATCGTCTCGCTGCCGTAGCACCAACAGGGTGTGACGGTGATGGTCACACCCATGTTCTCGCGCCGGAACTTATCGGCGCAGGCGGCGCTCTCGGCAACGCGTCCGATAGTGGAATCGGCTATGACGCACTGTACGGGTGTCCCGTCGGGATATCTTATGCTGCGGGTGAGAAGTTCGACGACACTTCGGGCCATATTCATGGTCTGGTCTTCGAGGCTTTCGCGGACGCCGTTCATACGGCCGTCTATTGTCGGGCGGATACCTATCTTCGGCCATTCGCCCCTGAATCTCTGTTGTGACATTTCAAGGCGTGTTTTAGGTTGGACTGCCCGGTGCCGGAAGCATCCGGTGCGGTCGTTTACAAATATATGTAACCCCGCATGGTTTTAATTTCACAATTACGACAACGAATAGCACGATTTCGACATTATACGTTAATTTTGGGGTGCGCAATATGGTTGGGCGGATATCCGGTAGATGTCCGGGCGGATAGCCGAGCGGCGGCCCGGAATAGCCGTCGCATCCGATGTCCGGCTGAATACCGGCACGGCCGACGGTAGTTTTCCTACCCCGCGGGCCGGTTAAATTACCGGCACACGCGGAAAGTATTCACCCGTCCGCAAGCGAATATTATGGAGCTGATACTTGTAAACGCAGGATATGTCGAGCCCGATGCGGCATGGAACTGGACGGGGGTGCAAAGCCCCTTCGCACGGATATATTACGTGGTGGAGGGCTGTGCCGAGACCTCCTTCTCCGGCGTGCGGTACCCCTTGCGGCCGGGGCGCCTCTACCTGACCCCGCCCTTCACTCTGCACGACGACCGGTCGGACGGCAGGTTCGCGCTCTATTATATACATTTCTACGACGAGGAGCCGGGCCGGGAGTCCGTGTTCGATAAATACGACTTCCCGGTCGAGGCCGCCGCACTACCCGCCGACGTGGACCAGCTCCGGCGGCTGCTGGAAATCAATCCGGGGCGGCAATTGCAGGATATCGACCCGGGAAATTACGACAATCTCTCTTCGTTCCGGGGAAACGTGGCCCACAGCAAGAAGATGCCGCCCGGGGTGATACTGGAGACGCAGGGTATCCTGCGGGTATTGATGTCGCGGTTTATGGCGGCGGCCGGCAGTAAACCGGCCCGCGGCGACGCGCGGGTGAAGCAGACCCTCCGCTATATTCACGAGCATGTGGATGCGGAGATATCGGTGGCCGCGCTGGCCCGGTCGGCTTATATTACCACCGACCACTTTATCCGCCTGTTCCGCCGACACACGGGTATGACCCCGCTGGAGTACATTCATATCAAGAAGATAGAGAGGGCCCAATTACTGCTGGTTACCACGGACCTTTCGATACGCGAGGTAGCACTGGAACTGTCGCTCGACAATATATCGTATTTCAACCGCCTTTTCAAGCGGCAGACCGGCAAGACCCCGGGCCGGTACCGCCGCGAGGCAGGCGGTGAGGCAGGGTAACGGCGGTACCGGGCGTTAAGGGGTTGTTCGGGCGAAGGATGATTTACGGGATTTGGTGGTGTGGGTGAAGCGGGGAGATCGATTTTAAGTATAGGGTGAGGACAGAGGTTTGATTGTGTATTCGGTGTTATATGGGAAAGGGTAATTACGGGGGATTTCGGGTAGCACGGGTTTATTCTGAATTAGGCCGCGCGATAAGTTGCAGGAAGATAATTTATGATGGAATATAAATTACTGTGGAATTATTTTTGCCCGGAAGTTAAAAAACATTATATTTGCAACCACAAAACGGTTCCGTAGCTTAATTGAATAGAGCATCTGACTACGGATCAGAAGGTTACAGGTTTGAGTCCTGTCGGAATCACTAGAAAAGGGAGAAGCACCGCTTCTCCCTTTTCTTGTGGTCACTGACGAGGCAGCCGTAGTCACCCGAATGGCGGCTGGCGTTCAGACGAGGAATAAATGTTAAGTGAAGGAGTTACGGCTTAGGTCGTAACTCCTTTTATTTTGGTGTACACACAATTTGCACAAAAGGTCCTTCCTTCGGGTAACTGGATGTTACTCTATTAAGCAAATAACACGCGTCAGCCGCAAGGAAGTTGAAACAGATACAACCAGTAAATTTTCATCCAAGCAACCGGGCTAAGGATACTTCATGTAATTGGATTCTGCGGCAGGGTGTGCTATTATTTGCGGGAGATTTATCCTTCAACCACCGGCTCCCTCACTGCCGGAGGGGACGCGGGATAATATCCGCCGCTTATATATACAGGAGTTTATGGGATAGGGCCAGTGGTGGATTTCCTGCGGCCGTTATTTCTTTTTTATCTCTCTTTCCGGGTTGCGGGCCATGAACTGCTCCCACGACGGGGTACGGCTCCTGCCCGACATGGCGGATTTAAGGGCCTGTGCCGGTCCGGTACCCGCGCCTTCGGCAGCTATCAACCGGTTAATCGGAGACGAACTTTCGTAGTAATGACACAGCGCCACGGCAAGGCCGTCCGTAGCGTCGAGTTTATGGATGGTGTAATCGACTTTCAACAGCGTTTTGAGCATCGCCGCAACCTGCTCCTTACCGGCCGCACCCTGCCCGGTAATGGCCTGCTTGATGCGCCGGGGAGCATACTCGAATACCGGGAGTCCGTGGTTCAGCGCGGCGGCCATTGCCACCCCCTGCGCCCGCCCGAGCTTGAGCATACTCTGCACGTTCTCCCCGAAAAACGGCGATTCGAAGGCGGCCTCGTCCGGCTTATATTGCTCTATCAGGGCGGCCACCCCCTCATATATTCTGCGGAGCTTTTGGTAGGGGTCGGTGAGTTTTACCAGTTCGACGTATCCCAGTACCACGC
The DNA here is from genome assembly GCA_020859685.1 of Rikenellaceae bacterium. GTDB lineage: Bacteria > Bacteroidota > Bacteroidia > Bacteroidales > Rikenellaceae > WRDF01. The sequence continues at coordinate 94,791 of JAJBVT010000033.1, read as the reverse complement.
ACTCGGGTGCGCGGCCACCGGTGTCCAGGATGCCGTAACCGGTATAGTTGGTGCCCGGGTCGATACCGAGTATCCGTTTTTTCTCTTTAACCATGCTCCTTTTTGCCGTACTTTAACTGTTGGACCCGGTGTCCTACCCGCGTGCGGGGAACTATTTCTGCCCTTCGGTCAATCTGGCCACTTTCCGCGCCAGGTCGTGGACCGTGGCGCTAAGTTCCGGCAGGCTGCGCGTTACGGCGGCTACGCGGTGATGCCGCGACGCGGGCATTGCCGGCGATCCCATCATCACCTCGCCGTCCGCGATTCCCTTGGCGATACCGCTCTGCGAGCCTATCTGCACGCCGTCGCCTATCCTGATGTGGCCCGAAATGCCCACCTGCCCGCCGAACATACAGCCGCGGCCCACCTTGGTGGAACCCGCTATGCCGACCTGGGCCGCCGAGACGGTATTCTCGCCTATCTCGACGTTGTGGCCGACCTGAATCAGGTTATCGAGCTTCACGCCCGCCGCTATACGGGTCGAACCCATAGTCGCCCGGTCGATACACGTATTGGCACCGATATCGGCATTGTCGCCAATGACCACGTTGCCCAGCTGCGGTATCTTGTCGTAACCGCCCGAGGGGTTCGGGGCAAACCCGAATCCGTCCGCTCCTATTACCGCCCCGGCATGGATGGTGACGTTGTTGCCTATTACGCACTCCTCGTAAATCTTCACACCCGGATGGAGGGTAACGTTGTCGCCAAGGGTAACCCTGTCGCCGAGGTAGACCTGAGGATAAATACTGCACCCGACGCCCACCGTCACCCCGTCGGAAATTACGGCGAATTCCCCCACGTAGCAATCCTCCCCGAGGGTTGCCGAAGGGCTGATATGGGCCTTCTCCGATATACCAGTTTTGCGCGGTTTGGAAGCGGCATACATTTCGAGCAGTTTGGCGAAACAACCGTAGGCGTCGTCCACCTTCACCAGCGTGGCCCTGACGGGGCGCTGCGGCTCGAACGTCCGGTTGACTATTATCACCGAAGCTCCCGAATCGTAAACGTACGGCTCGTATTTCGGGTTCGAAAGGAACGACAGCGCCCCCTCGGTGCCTTCTTCTATCTTCGCGATGGTGTTGACCCGGGCCGTGGGGTCGCCAGCGACCTCCCCGCCGAGAAACCCGGCTATCATTTCTGCGGTAAATTCCATATCGGTTTCAATGTTACAGGTAATTTTTAAGGTCGACACACTGCGGCATAAGCTCCACGGGGTCGCGCCCAAAGCCCACCAGCTCGCGAATCATACTGGATGATACGGCCGCGTATTCGGGCGGGGTGAAAAGCAGAACGGTCATAATTTCGGGAAACAGGGTCTGATTTACGAGCATAATCCCCCTCTCGTACTCGTAGTCGACCGTGTTACGCATGCCGCGCAGTATAAAACCGAGACCCTCCGCACGGCAGAAGTCACCGGTCAGGCCATCGTACGAAGCCACTGTAATGCGCGGCTCTTCGCGGTAAATGTCCTCGATAAGCCGGATACGGTTTGCGACCGTCAGCAGGCCTCGCTTTTCGGTGTTGGCGCCAACACCGACCACTATCCGGTCGAACAGGCTGAGACCCTGGTCGACAATGGATTTATGGCCCCGAGTGAACGGGTCGAACGACCCGGGAAACAGCGCCGACCTCTCTTTCAGAAAACCCATACCGCTACCGTGTTTGATTTTCCACGAAGATACGTATTAATCCCAAAGCCGCAAAACGGTGGAGCGGGGGATGGAGCCCCGCCGAAAAGAGCACGCCGCCCGGCTTTCGGGGCCGGGCGGGAGTGGAGGAAAAGAATAAGTACCAATCAATCTATCTCTGAACGAAACGATTCGCCCTGCCGTTAAACCTGGCCTGAGCCGGTTCGCCGTGGTAGTAGACCTTGCCGCTTCCACCCGATGAGGCATCGAGCTGGCCGGTACACCTTACCGAAACGTTGCCGGAACCGCTGACCTTAACCTCGGCGTCGGTGACCGTCAGACTCTCGGCCGTTATGCGGCCGCTTCCGGAAACGATGAGTTCGGCGGTATCGGTGCGCCCGGCGAGTATGGTCCTTCCGCTTCCGCTAACCTTCGCACGTACTTCGGCTGAAGTAACACCCGGCAGTTCGATGCGGCCGCTTCCCGAAACGGTGGTTTTAATTTGGGGGGAGTGGACCGTGGCGATGTTTATATGTCCCGAACCGGAGACGGTCATTTCCAACTCCTGAGTGGTCAGGCCCGCAATATTGACCTGCCCAGAGCCCGAGACCTTGAAGTTATTGCGGGTACCCGTAAAGTCGCTCTCCACATTCAGCCTTCCCGACCCTGAAATCGTTACGTTCTTCAGTACGGGGTTCTGCACATAGACCTCTACCCGCGGCCGGTTGCCCTGCCGGTTGTACCCCTTGCGGAAACCGATATGGAGTGTGTTGTTGCGGACCCTTATTTCGAGGTTATTGAGGTCCTCGGCCACTCCGTTAACGGTTACCGGGTCGCCCGCCGGTCCGGTGCGGAAGTGGACCGAGGGGCTTCCGCCGACTGAAATAGATTCGTACGTGCCCGTAAGGCTTACGGCCCGGTTCTCGGTTTGTTGTGCGACGGATACCGCGGCAGGCAGTAGCGTCACCGCGGCCAAAAGGATAAGGGTGAATTTTTTCATGGTGGATTGATTAAAGTTGTTATTTTCTTTTGGTAATTTATACATGTTTACCCTAAGATGAAACAGTACGTCTGCTTTGCAGACGTGCGGCCCGCCGGTGGCGGGGTGGCGGGCCGCTATAAAACAAGTAGTGTGAAATGGTATATAGTTACCTTTCTTTTTAGTAATCATAACGTCGGTAGGGCCGGAACGCAACATGGGCGGTGAAAATTCCGCGAAAACCCTCCATGTTCCGGTACCGATGCGGGATATCCGGACCGGTGAAAGTCGTGGCAGTGAGAAAGGTAGGTGCCGTAACGGCGCTTCTTGTAACACTACGGGGGGCGGGCCTTCCCAGGGCCGCCCTCCCAACCTTTTCTAACTGCCGGGGTCAACTACTCCCCGAAAATTAATCGTATGAAGATATTAAGGTTTATCGCCGGACGAGCCTGCGCTCGCTGCCCGAATAGTTTACGGTTTCGGGGTTGCCGTAGAGATTTATCTTACCCGTACCGGACGACTGGCCCTCGAATTCGGCAGTGGCTTTGCAGTAGATGCTGCCCGTGCCGCTCGCTGTGGCACTTACCTCACCGGCAGCAAGGTCCTCAGCATGGATGTGGCCCGTGCCGGAGGTCCGGTAATTGCAGGTCCGGGTGGTGCCGGAGAGATTTACGTTACCCGTGCCGCTCGAACGGGCTTCCACATGGTCGGCAACCACATCCGTAAGGGTAACGCTGCCCGTGCCGCTGACAGAGCCACGGACTGTCTGAGCTCTTACCGAGGCGCAGTTTACCTTACCCGTACCCGAAACCCTGCATGACAGCTCTTCGCAATCTACCGTGGCTACGTTTACGCGGCCGGTTCCCGATACCGTAAATTCGTTCTCGCCGCCGTCGAGCCTGCCTGTAATATTAACGGTACCCGTTCCCGACACACCGGCCTTTCGGAGGGAGGGGTTTTTGGCGTAAATTTCTACCGGTGTCCGGCTCCGGGAGCGGTATCCCCGCCGGAAGTTTATAGTGAGCGTGTGGTTGCGGACCGAGATTTCGAGGTTGTCCAGGTCCTCGGCAGAACCGATAACGGTCAGCGGTTCGCCTGCCGGACCGATATCGAAATGGAGCGTCTGAGTTCCGGCCATATCGATGGCGTCGTAAGAGCCGTTGAGCGTAAATGTACGGGTCTCGACCGTTTGAGCGCATAGAGAAGATACTGTAAAGAGCATTGCGGCAACCATTGCCAGTGCGAGTACCGGTTTTTTCATATTCGTCGTGTTTTATTTTCGATATTTTACATATTTACTATAAGGTGAGAGCAGCGTCTGCCTCGCGGACGGCGGGCCGCCGGTGGAGGATTGGCAGGCCGATAAAGATAGTAGTTTAAATTCCGAACATTCCACCTTATTTTAAGTTCGTTTCTGTAATTATAACGTAACTCCGGACCGGAGCGCAACATTCCTTCCGGATTTTTTCTGAACGGAAGTTGCTTTTTTATTTCATGATATGCCCGAGCTCATTATACCGACCCCGGATACAACCCGGAAGGAAAAATTAACCCCGGAAGCCGTCACTTCCGGGGTTATCTTAGATTTTTTTAAATGAAACTATCATCAGGCCGGCCCTTCCTCGAGAATTTTGAACAGCTTTTTCATGCTTACCGTCTCCTCTATTATGCCGGCCAGTTCGGCGATTGGGACGCGCTTCTGTTCCATCGTGTCGCGGTAGCGCACCGTAACGGTGCGGTCCTCCATGCTCTGGTGGTCGACCGTGACGCAGAGCGGGGTGCCGATGGCGTCCTGACGGCGGTAACGCTTGCCGATACTGTCCTTCTCGTCGTACTGGAGCACGTAATCGTATTTGAGTGACGATGCTATTTCCTGCGCGATTTCCGGCAGGCCGTCCTTCTTCACCAGCGGGAAGATTGCGACCTTCACCGGTGCGATTGCGGGCGGGATACGGAGCACGGTCCGCTCCTCGCCGCCTTCGAGTTTCTCCTCCGTATATGCGGCCGAGAGCACCTGCAATACCATACGGTCCACCCCGATGGAGGTCTCCACGACATAGGGTACGTAGCTTTCGCCCGTCTCCGGGTCGAAATACTGAATCTTTTTGCCCGAGAATTTCTGGTGGTTGCCCAGATCGAAGTCGGTACGCGAGTGGATGCCCTCCACCTCCTTGAACCCGAACGGGAAGTTGAATTCCACGTCCGCCGCCGCGTTGGCGTAGTGGGCCAGCTTGTCGTGGTCGTGGAAGCGGTACTTCTCGTCGCCGAACCCTAAGGCCCTGTGCCAGCGCATGCGCCACTCCTTCCAGCGGTCGTACCAGGTAATCTCCTCTCCCGGGCGCACGAAAAACTGCATCTCCATCTGCTCGAACTCCCTCATGCGGAAGATAAACTGCCGGGCCACGATTTCGTTACGGAAGGCCTTGCCTATCTGCGCGATACCGAACGGTATCTTCATCCGGCCGGTCTTCTGCACGTTGAGGAAGTTGACGAAGATGCCCTGCGCCGTCTCCGGGCGGAGGTATATGGTGTTGGCTCCTTCGGCCACCGAGCCGATTTTGGTGTCGAACATCAGGTTGAACTGCCTGACCTCCGTCCAGTTGCGGGTGCCGGATATGGGGCAGACCACCTCGGCGTCCACGATTATCTGCCGCAGCTCCTCCAGGTCCGAATCGTTGAGGGCCTTCACCATCCTCGAATGCACCTCGTCGCGTTTGGCGGCGATTTCGGCCACCCTCGGGCTGGTGGCCCGATACTGCTCCTCGTCGAAACTCTCGCCGAACCTTTTGCGGGCCTTGGCAACCTCCTTCTCTATCTTCTCGTCGAGTTTGGCGAGGTGCTCCTCGATAAGCACGTCGGCACGGTAACGCTTCTTTGAGTCCTTGTTATCGATAAGCGGGTCATTGAACGCCCCTACGTGGCCCGAGGCCTCCCATGTGCGGGGATGCATAAAGATGGCCGCGTCGATACCGACGATGTTCCGGTGGAGCTTAACCATCGAGTCCCACCAGTATTTCTTGATGTTGTTCTTCAGTTCCACACCCATCTGGCCGTAGTCGTAAACGGCGCTGAGGCCGTCGTAAATCTCGCTCGACGGGAAAATAAAGCCGTACTCCTTGGAGTGGGCTATGAGTTTTTTGAAAAGTTCTTCCTGAGTCATTATCCGTAGGTTGATTTTACTGCAATCAGTTAATATGCAAATATAATCACAATCGGCCAAAGTGCGGGAAACCGGGAGCCGGAATCGGCCCGTATGTTTAAAAAGAATGCAACAAAACCTTCGGCTGATACATCTTAAACAGAGATAAAGTTCTTTTTGTTAATTTTGTACCGCATAACCTTTTCGAAGATGAAAACCAAGATTTTTGTTTTGTGCGCCTCTGCGCTTTTTCTGTGCTCTGCATGCAGTAAGGACGATAAAGTGGATCTGGACGTTATAGTCGGGGAGTGGTATTGGGATACGACCTATCCCTATCTGATAATGGATGTTTCGATGAGCTATACGTTCAAGAAAGACGGGAAGTATATCAAAACAGTGTACGGGGGAGAATCTCCTGCTCCCTCGTTTACCGAAGGCCGGTATGTAACAAGCATTACGGATAAGCCGCGGTTGCTGACGCTATTTACCGATGATGAGGAGGGCCGCGAGGTGGCAGTGGAACAGTATAATATCAGGAAACTCAATTCCAAGGAGATACTGCTTGAGAGCACATCGGATGAAGCGAGTCCGCGAGAGATGAGGCTGCTGCGGGCAGAATATCTGTAACACCGAATATTAGGGATGGGACGGATACTTGCGGTCGATTACGGTACCAGGCGGACGGGGCTGGCGGTGACGGACCCCCTGCGCATCATATCTTCGCCGCTCGTAACGGTTCCCACCCATACCCTGACGGAATATGTGGTAAAATATTCGGCCGAAAATCCCGTTGATATTATTGTGGTCGGGAAGCCTTTGCAGTCGGACGGCAGTCCGTCGGCGACATTCCCGCATGTGCAGGGATGGATGAGGAAGATAGCCCGGCTCCTGCCCGATATCAAAGTGGTTTGGTACGATGAGCGATATACCTCCGTTATGGCCAAGCAGACTATTATCGACAGCGGGGCTGGGAAGATGCAGCGGCGCGACAAGGCTATGGTCGACCGGGTGAGTGCGGCCATTATCCTTCAGGGGTATATGGAGAGTGCGCAGTACAGGCAGGACGATAACGGATAGAACGGCAGCTGTGGCGGGAAGGATGGGATGATACCGGAGTTGCGTCCGGACCGTGTTCGGTGTATGCCTGACTGCATTCGGAGCCGTGAGCGATACCGCAATCAGGGTTTAGCCGTACTGCCGAGGCGCAGCCGCCAATTAGTGTTGTTGAAAAGTTTAAACAGAAGATATGGTTTACCCTATATATATTTACGGTTCATCGGTTCTGAGGGAGGAAGCCGCGGAGGTGGAGAGGGACTATCCGGAGCTGAAGAAGCTGGTGCAGGACATGTTCGAGACGATGTATGCCTCGAGCGGGGTGGGGCTTGCCGCACCGCAAATCGGCAAACCGCTGAGGATGTTCGTGGTGGACGCCCGAATGTATGCGGACGAGGAGCCGGAGCTGGCCGATTTCAAGCGGGTTTTTATCAATCCGGAGATTTACGGCGAAAGCGAGGAGGAGGTGGTTATGAACGAGGGCTGCCTGAGCCTTCCCGGCCTTAACGAGGATGTGCAGCGCCCCGAAGCTATCCGTATCCGCTGGTTCGACGAGGATTTTAAAGAGCACGACGAACTTATCGAAGGCTACGCCGCACGCGTAGTTCAGCACGAGTACGACCATTTAGAGGGAACGGTCTTTACCGACCACCTGTCGCCCCTGCGCAAGACCCTTATCCGCGCCAAACTCAGCGCTATGAGCAAGGGCAAGGTCTCTGCGAAGTATAAAACCCGACTGGTCAAATAGTTTTCCTGGGACGGTCGAACGGCCGGGCCGTTACCACAGCAATTATAAGGGTACACCCTGCTTATTTGCGTGGATGAAATCCGGGTACCGCTGGTCCTGCCGGAGTGTCAGGCTACGCAAGCGATTGGGGTTACTAATCACAAGCCGGGGATAAAAACCTTTCCGGCCTGTCGTAAGTCCGTTTTAAAGATCTATTGTTATCCCGAGCGCTTTTTCTATCTCGTCTGCTATTTCCCGGGCCGTGAGTTTCGAATTGCTTACCGACATATAGGTCACCCGGCGGTCGGAGCCCACCACATAGACGCGCGGTATCCACTGTCCGGCAAACCGGTAGTAGACCTCGCCGCCCGTGTCGAGGTAGTAGGGCATCGTGTAGCCGCACTCCTGCCAGTATGCGGCAACCGTTTCCGGAGTCTCGGGTTCGGTCTGCCGTGAGAGGGCGGCGAATGTAAAGATAGTACCGTTGTCCGAAGCGTCCCACAATTTTTCTATCTCGGGCAGAAGTTCCCGGCAGGAGTCGCAGTAAGATGCGAACAGCAATATTATTCCCCCGCGGCCGTCGAAATCGCCCGACGATACGGTACCGTACGGGCCGCTGACGCTGAATGCGGGTATGGTATCGCCTTCGGTAATTATGGAATCCCCGTCGTTAGATTCGTTTACACACGCCGTGACAGCGATTATCACGACCGTGGCTATAGCACTCCTGAATGCGAATTTTATCATGGTGGTTATATTTACACTTATCGGTACCCTCCCGGAGCGGGATTAACGGCTCACCGTCGGCGCACACCTTGCCAATATCAGGCCGAAATTACCAAAAAAGGCGGAAAGTGACTCCGACGCCCTATTTCATTACGGATATGTCCGCCTAAAAAGGCCCGCGGGTTTCATTGTTTCGATAATTTGTACTATTTTAGCAAAGTATAGCCCCGTGCGGGCCTGTACGAGTCTCGGGGATAACCTTGTAACTGCATAACCTTGTAATAATTTACAGAAATGACGATACCTATGTTAATACTTCCGTTAGGGGTCATCGGGCCTACGCAACTTATAATTATAGTAGCCGTTATAATAATCTTCTTCGGCGGTAAAAAAATTCCTGAACTGATGCGCGGCATGGGCCGCGGGGTCAAGGAGTTCAAGGATGCCGTGAGCAAGGATTATACGGACGACGGAATTGCGGATGCCGAGATTGTGGACGACCGCAAAATCGAAGCGCCCAAGAAGCGTATCCCCAGGAAAACGACCCAGAAGAAGGCCACGGCCAACAAAGCCCGTTAGCCTGCCGGGTTTTCAAAGTCTAACAGAACTTTTAAAAATACAAGCTCCCGCAGATGTCAGATGTCCGGGATAGTTCTTCGTCGGAAGAGATGACTTTTTTCGAGCACCTCGATGCGCTTCGTCCCCACCTTCTTCGCTCGGCCATAGCCATTTTCGTCTTTATGGTGGTGGCGTTCGTTTGCAAGAACCTCATTATCGACAAGGTGCTGATGGGGCCGCAGTCTCCCGGGTTCCCGCTGAACCGCCTGTTCGACCATCTGGCGGACCGCTGGGGTATGGACGCCCTGCGGCTGAACAGCTATTCGCTCGATATGATAAATACCGCTATGGCCGGGCAGTTCAATCTGCATATCAAGATATCGGTCATTGCGGCGATAGTAGTTGCAATTCCCTATACCCTCTGGGAGTTGTGGTTGTTCGTGAAACCGGCCCTTACGCCGACGGAGCTGTCCGGCAGCCGGATGTTCGTTTTCTATGTATCGGTCTGCTTCCTTACGGGGGTACTGTTCGGTTACTTCATAATAGCGCCGCTTACGGTAAATTTCTTTTCTTCCTATACGGTCAGCCCCGATATAGTCAATATGATTGATGTGGGTTCCTACCTCTCCACCATCGTGAACCTGTCGCTGGCATGCGGGGTGTTCTTCCTGCTGCCGATCCTTATCTATTTCCTGGCGAAAATGGGGCTTGTCACGGCGCCGTTCCTTCGGAAGTACCGAAAGCATTCGTTCGTGTTGTTGCTGGTTTTTTCTGCTATTATCACTCCCCCGGATATTTTCAGCCTCGTGCTGGTGATACTGCCCATGTACGGGCTTTTCGAGGTGGGAATAGTGTTGGCCGCCCGCGTGGAGCGGAAGAAGGCGCTCGAGGACGAGGAATTTTATTCGGACGGCGAGGAGGATGAAGAGGAGGAAAACGAAACCGGTCCCGATACGGAACCGGCTTAGGATGGGTATACTCTCACGTATGCCGAGTTTGCGGCCTGTATCTTTTTTGTCGCGGAAGGATAGCAGTATTCATCGGACGCTTTAACGTTTAACAGTATTGAGGCCGAAAATCGGGTGAGAGCCTTCTGTCAGGTGAATCGGTCAGCGAAAGATTCCAACTTATTTTTATGACCACCGATTCAGGTTCATACTTCATTCTCCACACAGTTCCATGATGGGATAATAACTGACTGAACCTGCTTCTGGTTTGTAGGTATAGTCAACAATATTATAACTCTTTATTATGAAAAGATTTTATATTTTCGTTTCAGCAGTGGTGCTGCCATTGTTAGGCTCATGCTCTAAAAACTTAGATTCGGATAAGCCTCATATTGAGCATAGTATGCGAATCATGTTCGTCGATGAACAAGGAAAGAATTTATTTAACAGCGATAATTTCACGGTCGATGCAATAAAAATAGTTTACTACGACAGCGAGGGTAACGAGCATAATTTCTACAATGGGAATTGGTTCGGAGTGAACGGTTACACGGTAAATTGGTTTGAAAAGACTTTTACGATTTACTTTACTCTCCCCGAAGAGGGTGGCATAACCACAACGGAAACCTATATGCGATTTTTCAGTGACGATCCGGATGTCTTTACCGCAGAATACGATGTTAAGGAGGGGAAAAATCCGGACGAGGCCTACGGTGGCGGAACAGTAAGGCTAAAAACGGTAAAATATAACGGCCATCTTGTATGGGATGGAGCCAGTCAGTCCGACACTCCGGTCCATATAATCAAGCAATTGCCTCTCGAAACAGATAGAAAGTAATCGAAAAAGACCGGAGAACGCATCCCCGGTCTTTTGTTTATCTATAAACAACTTGTGATTCCCTGATAAAACTGTCTGTTATTCTCCGTCGTCGTCGTCCCCGTCTTCATCGGTTACCGGCGGCTCCGGGTCGGCTTCAATTATTTCGCCGATTGTAACGTCGCTGCCGGGTAGAAGTCTTACGGTCTCCTGATAACCTTCCCATATGTAGAGTTTTCCGATATCCATTTTACCGTGCAGGGAGGCGTACCGGAGGTTTCGGTTGTGCCGCAGGTCGAGTTCCGGCACGTCACCGTCCGCCCAGAACTCCAGCTCGGCCAGCTCCGGATAAACTGTTAGGTCCGGTCCGTACACTCCGTCATAACCGATGCGCAAGGTTCCGAGCAGAGGAGCCTCGCCGAGTTCCAGTTCGTTAATCGAGTAATCCCAGACTTCGAGCGAACGAAGGGCGGGTTTATTCCCGATAACGATTTTGTCGAGGTAACAGATGGAGAGAGTAGCCTCTTCCAGTTTGTCGTTCTCACTCAGGTCTACTTCCCCGAAGTCGTAGCAATGCCACAATCTGATTTTTTTAAGCTCCTTTAATCCGGACATATCTACGCTGCGAAGGTTATCGCAATTTGTAACGGTAAGATTCTCAAGGTTCCTGCATCCGGATATCTCCGCGGTTCCGGAACCGAGGTTCAAAAGATTGAGTTCGGTCACCGTATTGAACCTGTTACCGAATTTTATATCTCCGGTAATACCGTTCAGGGTGACTTTGCGCAGTTTTTTATTCTGCGAAATTTCAAACGTTTCAAGGTCGGGCGTCTCGAGCGTAAGGCTTTCGAGAGAATAGAAATGCTCGATACCTTCGAGAGATTTATAACCGTTGCCTTCAATTGTAACGTCGGTCACATACCTGGTTTCGCTGTACATTATGACACCGTTGTTGTCGGCGTCGAAGTTCGTGAGGACGTACTCGCGGAACGCATCGTCCGGTATCACCACTTCGTAATCGGTAAACGTGTAATCGTCCTCGGAGCAGGCAATGAAAGCCAAGGCGATAAGGAGGGTTAGGAGTAATTTTTTTCCATTCATAATCGATAAAGGTTGAGTTGAGTATTGAAATATAGGTAATTTTCCCGGAAATACCGTATTCGGTCCGCAAAATGCAAAATAACCTACTTACTGAAAGATACTACACCCAATCAAACCGTTGCACCGCCGGACAGTGTAAATAAATATTCCGGGGAAATTAGGTATCTTTGGACTCTATAACGAAAGTATGCCCCCGGTAAGGATTCTCATAATTGAAGACGATATAACGTTCGGCACCATTCTCAGGAAGTGGTTCGAAAAGAATGGCTATTCTCCCCAGCTCGTTACGCGGGCGGCCGAGGCTCGAGCCCTTTTTGAGAAAGAGCCGTTCCAGCTTGTGCTGTCGGACCTTCGCCTGCCGGACGGCGACGGTATTATGCTGCTCGCGTGGATAAAGGAGCTGCGCCCCGAAACTCCGGTGATAATGATGACCGGCTATGCCGAGGTGCAGGGGGCGGTGAACGCCATGAAACTCGGGGCGTTAGATTATCTCGAGAAACCGATAAACCCGGCCCGGCTGGAGGAGAAAATCACTGCCGCCCTGGCCGCCCCGCCAGCCCGACGGCCTGCGGAACCGGTGAAGGAGTACGATGCGCCGGAGACAGGCAGCGTATCGGGCATTGTTTACGGCGAAAGTCCGGCATCGCTCCGGATGCACGAGCATATATCGCTCGTAGCCCCGACTAACCTCACGGTGCTGATATGCGGCGAAAGCGGGACAGGTAAGGAGTATGCCGCGAGGCTGATTCACGAGGGTAGCCGCCGCAGTGGCGAGCGGTTTATCGCGGTCGACTGCGGTAGCCTCTCGGCCGAGCTTGCTCCGAGCGAGCTGTTCGGGCACGTAAAGGGTAGTTTCACATCGGCGGTCAGCGATAAGACCGGGGTGTTCGAAGAGGCCGACGGGGGAACGGTGTTCCTCGACGAGATAGGTAACCTTCCGTACGAAGTGCAGGTGCAGTTGCTCCGGGCATTGCAGGAGAAAACCATACGCCGGGTGGGTTCGGCAACCGATAAGAAGGTGGACGTGAGGATTATCGCCGCTACGAACGAGAACCTGTCGTCGGCCGTCGGCCGGGGCCGGTTCCGCGAGGACCTCTATTACCGCCTGAACGAATTTACTCTCACGATGCCGTCGCTGCGGGAACGCAAGGAGGATATTATGATTTTCGCCGGTCACTTCCTCGCCGAGGCTAACCGCGAGCTGGGCAAAGATATCCAAGGTTTTTCGCGTCAGGCCGCCGCCATACTCACGGAGCACCATTGGAGCGGCAACCTGCGAGAACTGCGCAATTCAATCAGGCGGGCGGTGCTGTTCGCCGACGGCAGGGAGATTACACCCGAGAACCTGCCGGTCTTCGAACAGCCGGAAGGGGGCGTGCCCGAGTTCGTGGAGACTCTCAGGCCGCAGGACGAAAAGGAGAGAATTATAGCGGCCATCAAGCGAGCCGGGGGGAACAAGTCTAAGGCGGCGAAAATGCTCGGCGTGGACCGAAAGACGCTTTACAATAAGATCCATCAGTACGATATAGAACTATAATAGCTTACGGTAGTTCTCTTCCGCGGACATTACCGGTGGCTGATTGCTCCCCGTAGAATGGGAGGTCAATCGCCAGTCGGACCGGCTTTAAACTGCACGAAAAATGGTATTTTTTATGGGAAGGCGTTTACCGATTGTTCTGCATCTCGAGCCTGTCTCCATTTTCCGATAAATCGCCATGCTTCTGACGAATACCGTATCAACCCTCTTTATTTTCATATTCCCACTCTACGTTTGTGATACCGTATTCGAGTGTGAGCTGGGCGGCGAGTTTCTCGACCTGCACGTCGTGGCGTCCCAAGGCGTGTACCGTGGCCTCGACGCGCCGGTATCCCGATGCCGGGTCGTCGGTGCTCCGCAGGGCACGGACCTGCATATGGCGGTCGCCCGAAGCCGTATTTACGATCATCATCCGGACGCGGTTTTCCGACTGTTCGCGGCACCGTATCTTCACCAGGTAGACGATTTCCGACCCGGCTTCGGCGATGCCCCGCGATTCGAGCCGGTCGCCGAGCGGACGCAGCAGGCAGTTGGCCGCAACGATAAAAGCGACCAGTACCGATGCCTGTACCAGCAGACCGGTACCTGTCATGGCCCCTACGGCAGCCGAGCACCAGATGGTTGCGGCAGTATTGAGTCCCCGCACCGAATAGGCGTCCTTGATTATAAGGCCGCCTCCGAGGAACCCGACCCCGGTTACTATCTGCGAAGCCACGCGCGACGGGTCCCCGCTGTCGCCCGTCAGCGAGAGCGACAGGAGTATGAACGCGGCCGAACCCGTCGAGACGAGGGTATTGGTCCGCAGTCCGGCATTTTTCTGCCTGAGCTGCCGTTCGGCCCCGATGGCCGCGCCGAGCACGAAGGCGAGAGCCAGTCTCAGTATGTATTCCTGCATCGGCATAATACTACGGTTTATAGGTTTGACATCTCCTTTCCGGTTACCGGAAAGGTTCGGTATGTGCTGCCGGTTTAGCGTGGGGCCCGGACTTTATTGTACCCGCAAGGTTACGGCCGGTCCGGATTACGGTCTGGACTACTGATCCACGGGCAAATATTTTATGATACCGGATAACATACCCGCTTCCGCTCTGTGGTTCGGGTGCGGCCTATCGCAAAACAATACCGTGGCAGGCGTTGTCGAACATGCAAAGTTACGGCCGCCGCCAGTATAGCGGTATTAGAAATCCGTTAAAATAGCGTTAGAAAAATATTAGAAAATCGAGACACTGACGGGCCATTGCGGACCGGTTCTAAAAAACAAAGCGAGGTATGCTTAACTGGTTATGGTGAAATATTCCTTTGCGAAATGTTATATATGCGGTATCGATACTATAAAGACCGTGCCCTCCCCCTGTTGCGAACGGACCTCTATCGTCCCTCCGTGCAGTTCTATAATAGTCTTGGCAAGGGTCAGGCCGATACCGTGGCCCTTGACCGCGCCACTGTCCGCTCCGCGGTAGAACGGTTCGAATATCCGGTTGAGTTCCCCCCGGGGAATACCGGCCCCGGTATCAGAAAACCGTATCTGGAGCCGGTCGCCGTAGTGCGACAGGGTTACGGTCGACGTGCGGTCGGGGGAGTATTTGCAGTTGTTGCCGATAAGGTTGGCGAAGGCGGTGTAGAGCAGGTAGCTGTTCCCGCGGACCGTGACGGTCCGTTCGTCATCCTCGTCGGGCCCGAAAATAATATCCGCCTCGTAGCCGGGATTACCCCTGATTACCACCGCGCGGGCATCGAGAAGTACCTCGTCGATACGAACCTCCTTCATGGAGATGCGCGACGAGTCGCTCCCGGCACGGGCCAGATCGAGAAGCCCGGCCGAGAGACTCTCGATATTGGCCGCATCTTCGAGGGCGCGGCCGATATATTCGCGGTACTCCGCGGGTGTACGCTCCTTGAGCATCGCTATTTCCAGTTCGGCACGCAGGGCCGAGAGGGGAGTTCGCAGTTCGTGGGATATGTTCGACAGGAAACGGCTCTGGGCTTCGAACGACCGTTCGAGCCGGTCCAGCATACAGTTGAAGGCCGCCGAGAGTTCGCCCAGTTCGTCGGCCGGGTTACCCGGCGGCAGCCGGCGGGCGAGTCTGCTTCCGGTGATATCGCCCACTTCGTCCACGATGCCTTTTACCGGAGAGAGGGCTTTACCGGCAATCCAGTTGCCGGTAATGAAGAGCAGTAAAAGGGCCACTATAAATACCGACAACAGGAATGTGCGCAGTGCGGCCAGTTTCGACAGCCCGTAACCGTCGTAGGCCGCCGCCGTAACCGTATACGGTGCGCCCGCGTGTTCATAGACCAGGCCTACTACCTGATACCGCCCCTCGTAAAATTCCAGCAGGCCGTTCGAACGGATTTCCCGCAGCATTTCGGGGGTCTCCTTTACGAGGTCAATCTCGTGGTCGTCGTGGTAGATAAGCCTGCCCGAGCCGTCATATATGGCTACCTCCACCTCGTCGATGGTTTCGCGGTTGTTGAGGTATATTTCGTGCATTGTGGCCGCGTCCACCGTACCGCTGAAAAAGAGGTTGGCCTTGGTCACCGCCTCGTCGTAGAGTGTCCGGTAGAACTCCGTCTCGCGGTTAGACGAGGAGAATACCATAACCAGCACCACCACTCCGGCAAATATCGCCGTGGTGGCGAGAGTGGACACGAGGGCTATCCGGGTCCTAATTTTCATATGTGGCCGAGAGGATAAAACCTACACCGGGCTTGGTGTGGATCAGTTTGGTATCGAAACCGCGGTCCACCTTCTTCCGCAGGTAATTGATATATACGTCGATGAAATTGGTCCCCGTGTCGAACGTGGTGCCCCATACCTTTTCGGCAATCTCCGCACGGGGCAGGATACGCTCCGGGTTTCGGACCATATAGAGCAGCAGGTTGAACTCCTTCGGGGTGAGGCGCAGTTCGGTCTCCCCGCGCCGGACACTGTTGGTCCGCAGGTCGATGCGGATGTCGTGGTACGAGGCCTCGTTCCGTGGCGGCTCGCCGCCCGGCCCTGTCCGTTTCATCAAAAGGCCGAGGCGGGCGTTGAGCTCGCGCAGGTCGAAGGGCTTTACCATATAGTCGTCAGCACCGGCGTCGAACCCCTCCAGTTTGTCGTCCGTGGTACCGAGGGCCGTGAGCATTATTACCGGTATGTCGCCCGCCCGCTCCCGGATTCGGGGAATAAGTTCGAACCCGTTCGGCCCGGGCAGCATCACGTCGCATATTACGGCGTCGAACCCGCCGTCCCCGAGAAGCGCCAGACCTTCCATACCGTCCCCGGCCGCGACAGCCGTATGGCCGAACTCCGCCAGCCCGCGGACGATTGTGTCCGCGACCCTCTTTTCGTCTTCTATGACAAGTACCTTAAACATACGGGGAATCGTTACATGCAAATGTAACAATCCCTGCCGTATTTCGGGCCCGCACGGACCATTTCTAACAATTTTCTAATATGGGCGGGCCGGGCAGTTTCCTCGGAAAATACGTAAGGTCGGGATATCTGTCAAAGCAACCCGTGCCGATTATCAATAGCTCCCCGCCATATCCCGTCTTCCCGTATCTTTAAGGCGAGCCGCATTGTTCTGGCCTGTACGATGTTGATAATCAATATATCAGGATAATAGGTTAATTCTCACCTTCAAAACCAATCGTTCCGGCGCATATAAGCCCATGTGCATATACCGGTGATGAAAATAACGATAAGGGCGGCGGGATAACCGTACTTCAGGTCGAGCTCGGGCATGTATCTGAAGTTCATGCCCCACAGGCCCACGAGGAACGTTATCGGGATAAACAGTGTAGCTACAACCGTAAGTCGCTTCATTATCGCATTGGTCCTCAGTTCGTTGCTTGCGGCGTACATATCCCGCATCGAGGCAAGAAGTTCGCGGCTGTTCTTCGAACTCAGAATCACGTAATCGAGCTGGTTATAGAGTTCGTCGAATATCTGGCGCAGCGCCATATCGGAGGTCACCACCTCGCTTTGGGCGATATTCTGAAACTCGGTATGGAGCGGTACGGTATTCTTTTGAAGAATTAGGTTGGCATGTCGGCACTGCTGTATCCTCTTCCCTATATTGATTTTGCTCGCCCGGGCGTCCAGCAGCACGTCGTCCAGTTTCTCGAGCATCTCTTCGACCCGGATTGCCGCATCTATGGTCTGCGAGAATACCGTATTGAGAATGAACGCAACCAGCATTATCCGCCCCGACGACCGTATCTTCATAGTATCGTTTGCGATAGAGTTTTCGATAGGGGCGAACAACCGGTTGTCCTTCTCCTTGAAGGTCACCACGAAGTTCTCCTTCGACAGTATGGCGATATGTTCGGAGGCGACGCTGCTGGTCTTGCCGAACGAGCAGGAGCGCAAAATGATTATTACGCGGTGGTTCAGGTCGTCGATTTTAGCGGCGTGATATGGGGTAAGGACAGCTTTACAGTCTATCGGGTGAAGTCCGAAACCGAGTATCATCCGTGTGATGGTCTCCTCGTCTGCCAGACCGGTCACCTGTATCCAGTTGACATACCCCTCTTTGATTACATGCCGGAAGTCCTCCGTGGCGGTATCTACTTCGGCCTGCTCGATCTTCTGTTCGTTATATCGTATGACTCTGATTTTGGTCGGCTGGCGGTACGGTCCGTAATAGTGGTACCGGTCCGAAAACAGGTGGTATTCGGCCTTATCCTTGTAATTTCCCTCCTTGTTCATATCGGGCTTATGCAGGTTAAAAACGGGTGACGCTGCAATTTTCCTGCAAAACCGGCCTGTGGACCGGCGCGGGCTTAAGGAGGATACGAAAAAGGCCGCCGTACGATACGGCGACCCATCGGTCTAATCCAAAAAATGAATTACTTTTCGCTTTTACGACCGCGCGAAGATTCAGACGTGAAACGTCCTTCGCTGTCGCGTTTACGATCGTCGCTTCCGCTGTGGCTTGATGACGAGCGTGAACCCCTGTTGTCTGATGATTCAAAGCGTCCCTGTGAGTCGCGTTTTTCGTTTTCGGCATTCGAACCCCTGCCGCCTGATTTTTCGTTTTTCATAATACATCAATTAAATTAATAATTATAGTGTGCGGGATAAACCGTAGGGCCTGTAAATAGGCTTTTCGGTAACCCTGCTCTGTATGTAATATATCAAAAGCGGGACCAAAGAAACGGTCCGGACGGATAAAATAACCGGGTGTGCCGATGCCGGTAAAGGGCTATAGGGATAGCCCCATTGTGATTTTCCGGGTAGAATGCGGGTAGCGCCGGGATAGAGCCGCCGGGTGCGGGGCGAGCCCGTATAACATTTTTTAGTTATAATCGGTGCTCGGACACATCGGTACTTTACGGGATGTGAGAACCGTAGAGGGCATGGATGTGCTGATATTTGCACAACAACTGCCTCCGGCCGCAGTGGATGCCACCGGGTAAGACTTCAATGGGGTGATAAAATCGGCCTCAGGCAGGTATATACGGGGTGTTAAAAATGAGGTACCGGAGAATACCGTTATATTTAAGACTTAATGAACGGCCCTTGAGATAAGGACCGTGGGATGTCAATAATCCCACAACGAGAGCTGCACCGGGCCGTCCTCCGGTTTTTTCGCTTTTCCGAAGACGGTCCGTCCGCCGTATTTGTACGAGTCACGCCGTTCTTTTCGGAGATGGGCGGTGAAAAAGTCATTGGGTACAAAATTGTGCTCTATTTGCAGTGCCATCTTGTGCAGGCGCTTGAGCGAGTCCGATTTCTCCCGGTCGCCGAGGCGGGCGCGGCGCAGCGAATCTTCGAGTACACCTATGGTCTGGTCATAGGTTCGGGTAGGGACGGGGAACGGGTGGCCGTCTTTCCCACCGTAGGCGAAAGAAAAGCGGGCCGGGTCGCTGAAACGCGACGGGGTGCCGTGGATAACCTCGCTTACAAGAGCCAGTGACTGCACGGTCCGCGGGCCTACTCCTTCGAGCATCAGCAGAGACTCGAAGTCGCGCAGGCCCGTCTCGTGCGCCAGCGTTAGTGCGGCGCCGAGCCGTTTCATATTTACGTCGCCTTTTCGTACTTCATGGTGGGCGGGCAGAATAAGGCTGGCCTCGCGGAGCAGCCGGTCGGGTTTTTCGCGGGTCAGGGCGACGATTCCCTCGCGTGCGGTCCGTGCCGCCGGGTCGGTTAGGTTGAGGATAAGGCCGTGGTTATGGCCGCATACACCGGCATGTGGTTCACTGACGAACGATCCGACCCCTTCCGAGACCCAGTGGTACCGCCGGGCCATACGGGTGGCGGTGTTCATCCCCTGCTGGATAACCGCCCACCGACCTTCGGCCGTCAGTATGAAACTGTGAAGATAGAGTTGGTAACCGTCCTGCACAGCGGTATTGTCGACCTTTGCCGAGAGTTTACTGTACCTTACGAGGGCCTGCCCGTCGAGACCGGTTCGACCGGCAATAGCCAGCAGTTCGTCCGGGGTTTTTAGCGAGTATTTGCCGCGCCCGCCGCAGAAGTATAGACCAAGCTCGCGCGACCGCTCGTTGACGTTGCGCTTCAGGGCGCCCAGCACCGAAGTGGTTATCCCGGACGAATGCCAGTCCATACCCATCACACACCCCAGAGCCTGGAACCAGTGAGGGTCGCCCATCCGGCGAAGAAATTCGTCCCGGCCGTATTCGGTGACTACGGCCTCGGTTATGGCTATGCCCAGCCGTCCCATCCTCTCGGCGAGCCAGAGCGGTACTTTGCCGTAGTGGAGCGGCAGGTCGGCATACGAATGTCCCATCCTGCAAAGATAACCGCTTACCCCTGTCCGCATGTCACTTATTCGTCATAAACGGCGATGCCCGGTTTGGTCCCTGCGCACATAGGTGATTGTGGTAGGGTTACCCGGTCCGGAGACTATAACTTTTCCCCGCACGGGGAAGGATAGTGGTGAGGGAGGGAAGAATCCGGGGCCCCGTGGCCGACTAAAGGGGTTTCACGGACACCGATGGTATCCTTTTTGCCCTGATGCGGACTTAAACAGTATATGTCAGGAAGGCTTGTTATAATAATATTCGCGGTAACGATTTTAACCTCGTGCCGGACGCGCGACCCGTTCGCCATGGAGAGGGCCGCGGTTTCGGTGGCCGACCGCTCCGTTCCGGATACCCGTGCCGTTCCGCCGCCGTCGGCCCGTGAGGGGGATATCGTTCCCGTGTTCGTAGGCGGCCGTTCACGGACTACGGTCCGTAAGGACAGTTGCCGTACTGTCTTTGTGACTTTCGACGCCGAGCGGGGTAAGACCCTGCGGGCCTACCTCTCGTCGAAGGACCCCGAGGCCAATATCCGGATTTCCCAGATAGTTATGCCGGACGGCACGATGGACGGCCCCTTCGGCTGGAATATGACCTACGACCTTCCCGAAACGGGAACTTACCGACTTGCAATCCATGAGAATATGATGGCCGGAAGGCCGTGGGGCAGCGATTTCAAAGTAGAGCTGGCATTAAAATAGTTCGCGGACCGGCGTACACCTTAATGTCCTCCTTCGGAGCATATTATTATGTCCTTTCTTGGGAGAGGATGTGACGAAGGGTCATTCTATCTCGATAACCGATCTTTTTGGATGGATGTCTTGCTTCTTCGGGTCAGACGGCGACCTTAATCAAAATATTCTTTAATCTTTAAAATTCCTATCTTTCGTCCGTATTCCCAAAATTGCCGAAAATGACCGAGAGAGAAAAAATGCTTGCCGGGGGCACATACAACCCCGCCGACCCGGAACTGATATCCCGCTGGCATTATGCCAAGGAGCTGACCCGCCGGTATGCCGATACCGATACGCGCGACCGTGAACGGTTGCGAAGTATCCTCGACGAACTGCTGGGTACGCAGGGCAGAAACGTCTGGATTGCCGCGCCGTTCCATGTGGACTACGGGGAAAATATCCACCTCGGGGACAATGTGGAAATCAATATGAACTGCGTCTTCCTCGACTGTAACACCATTACGGTGGGCAGAAATACGGGAATCGGTCCGGCGGTACAGGTTTATGCCGTGGGGCACCCGGTGGACCCGCGCCAGAGGCTGACGGGCAACACCGCGGGGGAACTCTCGGGCTGGAACTCCCTGACTGCCCCCGTTACCATCGGGGAGAACTGCTGGATAGGCGGTGGGGCTATTATCCTGCCCGGGGTCACTATCGGTGACGGTACCACGGTCGCCGCGGGCAGCGTCGTTACCCGGTCCCTGCCGGGAAACTGCCTTGCGGCAGGTAATCCCTGCCGGGTGGTACGGGAGTTATAAGGAGGACCGGCCCAACCCGGTACCGCTTCTTGAGGCACCCGAATCCCTGCCGACGGCAATAATGTAATATAGCATCTCGCTGATAACCAAGACATATGAAAACCAAACCCCATCCACTAAACAAATTCAAATACTGTCCCGTCTGCGGGAGCGACCGGTTCGTGGTGAACAACGCAAAGTCCAAACGGTGCATGGATTGCGGGTTCGTATACTATTTCAACCCGTCGGCTGCCGTGGCCTGCTTCGTAAGGGACGCCACGGGTAATTTGCTGGTCGCTGTCCGGGGTAACGAACCGGCCAAGGGTAAGCTCGACCTGCCGGGCGGGTTCGTGGATATGGACGAGACCGGCGAAGAGGCGGCTCGCAGGGAACTTATGGAGGAGACCGGGCTGTCGCCCGACTCCTTGCGGTACCTCTTCTCCATCCCTAACATCTACCCGTACAGCGGATTCGAGGTGCAGACTCTCGATATTTTTTTCGAATGCACGGTGGCCGACCTGACCGAGGCCATCGCGGCCGACGACGTGGCCGCCCTTACAGTCATTGCACCCGGTGAAGTGGATGCGGAACGGTTCGGGTTGAAATCCGTTCGGGAAGCCATAGCCCGTTACATTAAATGAGGGGCGGAAAGAGTTCCGGTGCTGATTCAGAACGGAAAACGGTTTGCCGTCACCGGCTTTTTGAGTAATTTCGATATCGGGATAGTGAAGCTATCCTTCGAAACCCCGCATAACCGTTTTATAAGAAATTTCCGAACGGAAATCCGGAGCCCGCTATTCGAATGAGTCGCGGGCTCTTTTGTTTCTTAGCAACGGGGCTGAATATGGTGCCAAGCGGCGGAGAAGTTACGTGACGATTGTATAATTATATGCAGCTATCAATTCAGAACGTCCACTGCCCGCTGGTCCCGGTGCCTGAAGTGGTATTTCCGGAGCCGGACGGAGTGGTAATATAGAGCGAGCCGTCGGCCGAGGGGCGGGTGTAACCGTCTTTGGCGGCACGTTGTTCCACCCGGCTGACCCGGTTGCGTATATCGGGATGGGTCGAAAACATCTGCCGGACGCTGGCCGACGAACCGCCGCCCTGCATCTGCTCCAGTTTTTCGAACGACATCGCCAGTACCCACGGGTTGACCCCGTGGCTCACCAGGAACCGGTAGCCGTAATCGTCCGCCTCGAGTTCCTGCTTCTGGGAATACTGGGACGAGGAGAGCGCCTCGGTAATGTCTCCAAGCTCGGAGCTCGACAGAGCGCCCACGACCCCACCCGTGGCCGAGAGGCCGTCCCGCACGGCGGAGGTGAGCAGGGCGTGCCGGAACGCGTCCTTGGTATCCTTATTCATAACATGGCCAATCTCGTGGCCTATAACACCCAGCACCTCCGCGTCGGTCATAATATCCATCAACCCGGAATAGACCCTGATACTTCCGTCCGCCACAGCGAACGCGTTCACGTCAGGCGTGAGATATACCTTAAAGTTATAACCGCTGCCCGCAATCGGGGCCACGATGCGGTTGAGGCGCAGGGTATAGGGGTCGTTCGGTCCGGCTACATTGCTCTGGGCGTCGAGCTGCTGAACATACTGGTGGGCCATCGACTGCACATACGAATCGGAAATGGTGGCGGCCTGTATGGCTTTGACCCCGGCCGAAGAGGCTTGAGCGAGGTTCAGCGGGTTGCATCCCGCGAGTACCCTGGCACAGACGAGTCCCGCGGCCGCGGTGATTATATGGTACCTTGGTTTCATATACTTCGGTCTCTTTTTACCGCCTGCGGACGTTCGCGGCGGCCGGAACGGCTGTCTTAGTAGTACGGGCGGCCCGCAATTATACGCCGTTTATGCAACGGAGCGGTGCAATGGCCGTGCCAACGGAATGAGAGGGGAGGGAAACGGATACCATATTATCGTCTCCAGAGTGTGAAATTTCGTGAGGTGTTCACTCGAATATTTTGGCAGCGGTCGGGTATTTATTAGATGTATTTCAGCGCCACGGTGCCTGTCGAAGTACGAGATAATCGTGCATGGCGATTCTGGGCCGTGTTGTCTATAACTACTTCCCGGCCCTCTTTTCCTGGCTACGGGAACGCCAGATTTGCCAACTGTTGACGATATTCTGCCACAGGACGTATGAAGCCGGGGCCACGGAGGCTACCGGGTCGAGGTAGCTCTGGGTCATCCAGATGGCCAGCACCGTGTTCTTCTGCCCAAGCGACTGACCGCCGGCCGGCTTATCTCCGAACCGGCCGCCCATCGCCCTCCCGGCGCGGAACTGCACCACGCATATCACGAACGCCACGGCGGCCATCACCACCTCCCGCCAGAAGTCCGTGCCGTCGAACTGCGACAGAATAACGACCGTCTGCCCGGTAACTATCATCAGAGAGAAGGTCCACAGGTAGAAAGATATTATCTGGTAACGGCCTATCGCCTCATGCACACGGGGCATAATACGCTTTACCAAGAACGCCAGCACGAACGGAAGGACCAGTATCGGAATGACCCGCCGGAAGACGAGGAAAAAAGACTCCCAGAACGGCAGTGCGGCATGCGGCCCGATGAAGGAGAAGACCACCGGGGCACTCAGCGCCACCGCAGTATTGCTGAGCAGGGTGAATGTAGCCATCGTGGCGATGTCCGCACCGAGCATCGAGGCTATAACCACGGCCGAAACTGCCGTGGGTGCGTAAACGCATATCATAAGGCCCTGTGCACTCGTGGCGTCGAACCGCACCGCCACGGCGTAGACCACCGCCGCGACCCCGAACTGGAATAGCAACAACCAGGCATGCAGTAGGGTGAACTTCATTTGCGACGGGGTGACCCGGCAGAACGTTACGAAGAGCATTAAGAAAATCAGGGTAGGAGTCAACGGAGCGAGGGCGGACAACCACCCGCTAAAAAAATAACCCGCCAGCATGGCGAGCGGAAGCATCAGCGACCTGAATCTTTCCATCGAACCCCGGTTTACAATTCAGCGACAAAAATACTCCTTTCGGAACCAAATTAGGGCAATTCATGCCAAAATTAGCAGTTTTCATCTCCGGAAGCCATATCTTTGGGACAGTTACCCGGACTTTTCAATAACCTTACCCTATCCGTATGACCCCCATCAGTCTCAAGAATGTGACCGCCCGGCAGATATTCGATATCGTCGGGGGGCGGTGCGACCAGAGCGGAGAGTTCTCCGTGAATACCGGCTTCCCGCCCAACGAAACTTTTATCGAAAACCCGTTCCGTTCGCCCGCGGCCGTGGTGATGCTGGCGCTCGGCGGCCGGACCACGGCCCGCATAAATCTTACCACACACGTACTGACAAGGGGTACGGTACTTATCTACGGCGAAGGAAGTATCGTGAATTACCCTTCGGCTTCGGACGATGCCCGGTACCATATCCTACTGTTTACCCACAGGTATGTGCAGGAGATGATGATCGACTTTATGTCGGTTATCCCTATCTTCAAGTATATCGTGGAGAATATCGACCAGCAATTACAGGTCAGCGAGGATGAAGTGGATATATTGTCTAAGTATTTCGAGCTGTTCTACGGGATGGCGCCCTCGTATAGCCGCCCGGTGATGCGCGACCTGTTCGCATCGTTTATCAGGACCCTCGGGGATATGTACAACCGCAGGCTCGACGAGAAGACCACGGCCCGCAGCCGTCAGGAGGAGTATTTCGAGAAGTTTATCCTAAAGGTTACCGAGCACCACTACCGTGAGCGGAGCGTACGTTTCTATGCCGACGAACTGCATATTACGCCCAAATACCTATCGACCGTAATTAAGGATGTGAGCGGACGGTCGGCCGCCTCCTGGATTAACGAATTCGTGATAAACCGTGCCAAGATTTTACTGAAATTCTCCGGTAAGAGCGTACAGGAAATAACCTACGAACTGAATTTTTCCACCCAGTCCTTTTTCGGAAAGTTCTTCAAACGCCATACGGGTATTTCTCCCAGCGATTACAGGAAGGCGGAGTAAATAAAGGCGACTTTTTAAAACAGGAACTCCGCTCCGAACGGACCACGTAAAGTACCTTATCTTCTCTTTTACCAGCGGTAGATCCTTCGTCACTTCGCTCCTCAGGATGACAGAATTAATAAAATGTCATTCTGAGCGTATCCGAAGAATCTACCGTATACATAGCTTAGAATTACCGAGACGATTAAAAATCCAACCGAAGGGCCTAATACCCTCCGTCCTCAGAATTATAGATTATTAGCTTTTCCGTTTTCGGGAATTGCATACGGTTTGCCGGGAGTAGCCGATTGGCTACCGCCTTTTTCCGGTGCGCATCCTGACAATCAGTCATTAAGGGTCTTCACCACCGTAGTGACGTTGCCGCGGGTGGCTTTGGAGTAGGGGCAAATACCCTCGGCATCCTCCACGAGCCCGAGTGCGGTCTCCATGTCCACACCCGGTACGTGGGCCGTAATCTCCACGTCGAGCATAAAACCGTCTTCATCGGTCTTACCGATACCGACCGAAACGGTAACCTTTATCCCTTCGATACGCAGGTGCTTGCGCAGGGCCGCAAGGTTGACCGCCCCGCAGAAGCAAGCCGAGTATCCCGCCGCGAATAACTGTTCGGGGTTGGTGGCCGGACGCTCGCCATCCTTTCCGGGCGGACGCAGGTCCATATCAATTATACCGTCTTCGGACCTTACATGTCCTTCCCGGCCTCCCTCGGCCGTCGCGGCGGCCCTATACATTATTTCCATAAACTTATTGTTTTAAGAACAGCACTCACTGCCCTGTGTCAGGTCATGGGTACTTCAATTAAAAGTATTTCGCTTTCCGACAGCGACCGGATGTCGATACACCGGGTATCCCACAGGCCTATCCCGTCGTGCGACCGGAGCCTCTCTCCGCCCACTTCCGCCTCCCCGCGTATCAGGTATACGTACACCCCGTTTCGCCGGGAATGGAGCCTGTACCGGAACTCGTAGTCCCTACTCAGGCATCCCATGCTGAACCATGCGTCCTGCCCTATCCATACCGGCGCGCCCCCGCCCTGCGGGGATACGGCAAGTGCGAGATTGTTCCTCATTTGAGCCGCGTCGACCCGTGCGTGGGTGTACCGTGGCTGCGCATTCCGGCGGGCCGGATAGACCCACACTTGCAGGAACTTTGCCAAACGGTTGCGGTGGGCGTTATACTCTTTATACTGCATGCCGGTGCCGGTACCCATAATCTGCACGTCACCCTTTCGGATTACGGTGTTGTTACCCAGTCCGTCGTGGTGCTCGAGCGCCCCTTCGAGCGGGATTGTCACTATTTCCATATTCTCGCCCAGATGGGGCGGGAAGCCCATACCGGGAGCCAGCCGGTCTTCATTCAGGACCCTCAGCATCCCGAAATTGGTCCTGCCCGGGTCGCTGAACGAACCGTAGTTGAACGTGTGGTAAGATTCGAGCCATCCCTCGTTAAGGTGACCTCTCGTTCGGGCACGGTGGACCACCTTGGTTCCGCTTTGCGCCGTGTCGGACAAACCTGCAGCCAGTTCCGGTGTTATGTGTACTGCAAAATCGATACCTGCCATAGTAGTGGATGTTTTTCTTCCGCCAGAGCTTCGCTTTCGGGCAATGTCCGACCGCACCGCCACCGCGGAGTATTAATAAATAGTAAATTATTTCGCAAACTGCTCCCCTTAGAGAATCGCACTACGGAGTTTGCCTATTCCGGAATTGGCCAATCTTTAATAGACTCCCTTTATCTAAATTAAATACAATTTTTGGAAATAGCAAATTTGCTGGGTCGTAATTTACAATTACGGATATGTTGCGGGGCCGAAATTCTTAAAAACGGACACCCGGTCTAATTGCCGACGGGTTGGGAATGCCCGATGGGAAATACTATCTTTGTATAATTTAAAGACAGATGGTATTATGGCCCGAAAAAAAGAGCTCCCCGTGCTGGAGAGTTTCGAAATAACGGCAATCGCCGCAGAAGGAAAAGCTCTCGGAAGATACGGGGATATGGTGGTGTTCGTGCCATACGGGGTGCCGGGCGACGTGGCTGACGTGCGTATCACCAAGAAGCGCAAACGGTATATGGAGGGGAAGATTACCGCCCTCAGGCAACCCTCACCGATGCGAGTCGATGCGCCGTGCGAACATTTCGGAACCTGCGGCGGCTGCAAATGGCAGAACATTCCTTACGGCGAACAACTGAAATTCAAAACCGCGCAGGTGGCCGATCAATTGCGGCGCATCGGCGGGCTGGATATTCCGGACCCACGTCCGGCAATCGGTTCACGGGAAGAATATTTTTACCGTAACAAACTGGAATATACCTTCTCGTCCAAGCGGTGGTTTACCACGGACGAGATTCGGACCGACGGTCAGTTGGGTGATGCCCGCGGGCTGGGTTTCCACATTCCCGGAATGTTCGACAAGGTGCTCGATATCCGTAAATGCTGGCTCCAGCCCGAACCCTCCAACGATATACGGCTGTGGCTGAAACGGGAGTGTTCGGACCGGGGCCTGGAGTTTTACGACCCCCGGTCGCACCTCGGGTTTATGCGCAACGTTATAATCCGCACCTCGTCCACCGGTGAGGTGATGGTAATAGTGGTGTTCGCCGCCGATACTCCCGGGAATTACGAACCTCTGCTCGAGGCTATAGCCGACTCGTTCCACGCTATTACTTCGCTGATGTACGTAGTTAACGGCAAACTGAACGACTCGATTGCGGACCAAAGGGTGCGCCTTTTCCGGGGCCGGGACCATATATTCGAACAGATGGAGGACCTGCGGTTCAAGATAGGGCCCAAGTCTTTCTACCAGACCAACTCCGCGCAGGCATACGAGCTGTACCGGGTGACGCGGGAGTTTGCGGACCTCCGGACGGACGACATTGTTTACGACCTCTATACCGGTACGGGTACAATTGCTAACTTCGTTGCACGCGGGTGCGCCCGTGTCGTCGGGGTGGAATATGTACCCGAGGCGATAGAAGACGCCAGGGTGAACTCCGAAATCAACGGCATCACCAATACTGCATTCTACGCCGGAGATATGAAAGATGTGCTGGACGATGAGTTTATCGGGCGCCACGGTCGGCCGGACGTAGTCATACTCGACCCGCCGAGGGCTGGTATCCACGAGGATGTGGCCCGTACCATACTGCGGGCATCGCCCGGTAGGATAGTCTACGTCAGTTGTAACCCGGCCACTCAGGCGCGGGACCTGGCGCTGCTGGCCCCTGCGTACGATATTGTCGCCGTCCAGCCCGTGGATATGTTCCCGCATACCCACCATGTTGAGAATGTGGCTAAACTGGTGAGAAAACAGTGACGGGGTCGTTGGAATAATAAATATAAATGTCGTTCCGGGTGTAAGCGAAGAATATGCAAGCTATTTAGTGGATTGAAAAACCCTTCAATTTTTCGTAATTACATTCCGCCTGATATCACAGATGGATTTCATATCACCGGAAATACGCTCCACGGCCGACGGGTCTGCCACACTGGTCAGCCCCTCGACGGGCGAGACGTACCATTCGCTGGCGGGAGCGGTACGCGAGTCGGAACATATTTTTATCGGGGCGGGCCTGCGCAGGTGCATCAAAAACGAGTTGTCCGTGCTCGAAGCCGGGTTCGGCAGCGGGCTTAACGCATGGCTCACGGCCCGTGAAGCCGCCGCGACCGGCCGACGGGTCCGGTACACCGCGGTGGAACTTTACCCGGTCGACCCGGCGGTACTTAACGGGGCCGGGTTCCCGGACGACTGCCTTTTCCGGCAGATACACGCCGTGGAGTGGGGCGGGGAAGCCGTGATTTCGGAGACTTTCACCCTGCGTAAGATTTTTGCGGATTTGGCGGAAACCCGATTCGATGCTAAATTTGATGTTGTCTATTTCGATATGTTCGCCCCCGGCGAGCACCCCCACCTATGGTCCGTCGATGTGTTCGGAGCCATTGCCGCGGCTATGAACGTCGGGGCCGCTTTGGTGACCTACTCTGCGAAGGGGGACGTGAAACGGGCGCTTAGGGCCGCCGGGTTGGAGGTGACGCGGCTTCCGGGCGCGCCCGGCAAACGGCATATGCTGAGGGCGGTGAAACCGTAATCGATTGGAGCGGGTAGAACGGGGAACTTTCCGGTTGCTCAAGCTTTGAGCGTGAGGACTCCGGGAAGCGGCTGGAAAAGGAAACCGGGACACCGGGGACCATAAGTTAACCGGAAGCGATAAAGCACAGGCGGTAAATTACCCGGGGGGATATTTTTATTAACTTTACCCTTTGTGGTCGGTCAACTAACTATCCGCCCGGCCGGGATTGGCTGCCGCTACAAACCGGTTTTGATAAATACGCTAAATTAGTGACCATGAACGAACAATATAAATTCGATTACGAGCGGTACGAGAGTCTCTCCGCACTGCCTGAAGCCGACAGGGAGTTGGCCGACGCGGCAAAAGAGGCGTGCGGTCAAGCCTACGCTCCCTATTCCGGCTACCGGGTAGGTGCGGCGGCAAGGCTTGCCAGCGGCAGGGTCATCACCGGAAGCAATCAGGAGAGCGAGGTATTCCCCGCAGGGGTGTGCGCCGAGAGGAGCCTGTTGTTCCACCACCAGGCCCACTACAAGGACGACCCGATAGAGGCCCTTGCCATCGCTTCCCTGCCCGACGAGCGGGAATGCTACCCGTGCGGTATCTGCCGACAGGTTATCAACGACTCGCAGAACCGGCAGGGAAATCCCATTCGCGTTATTATGACAGGCCGCGACAGCGCCACCGTGATTGATACTGCCGAGAAATTGCTGCCGTTCACATTCCGCTTATAGGCTTATGTTCGGTAAAAAAGATATCCTGTACGAGGACAACCATCTGCTTGTGGTGAACAAACATGTGGGCGACCTGGTACAGACAGACCCCGAAGGCACGACAGCCCTCGAAGACGAAATCAAGGAGTTTATCCGTAAACGCGATTCGAAACCTGGCGAGGTATTTCTGGGCGTAGTGCACCGTATAGACCGGCCCGTGAGCGGGGCGGTACTTTTCGCGAAAAGCAGTAAAGCGCTGGTGCGTCTGAACGAGATGATAAAACGGCGGGAGGTTAAGAAAGTTTACTGGGCGCTGGTCGAGGAACTGCCCGAGCCGCTGGAGGGCGAACTGCGGCACTATATTATTAAGGACCCGGCCACCAACCGGTCCAGAGCCCTTTCCAAAGAGCGTCCAGGGGCCAAGGAGGCGGTGTTGACCTACCGTCACGCCGGGTCGAGCGCTAATTACCATCTGTTGGAGGTGGACCTCAAGACCGGGCGCCATCACCAGATACGTGCGCAGCTATCACGAATAGGTTCGCCTATCCGCGGCGACCTGAAATACGGTGCAAAACGGTCGATGCCCGGCGGCGGTATCTCGCTCCATTCACGTAAAATTTCGTTTATCCACCCGGTCCGCAAAGAGCTTATAGAGGTGACGGCACCCGTCCCTACGGACGATAATCTCTGGAAGTTCTTTCAGAATTTCTGATATCGGAGCGTCCTTCGATACCGCCCGATGGGAGTGAAGATTGGAAATTTCTTTCGGTAGTTCATAGTCATTAAGGAGCCGTATCCCTTTTCCGAGTGCCGACGTATGACGAACCTCTGGAAGATATTTAATAATTTCTGAAATTACCTACCCAAAAAGTTTATTCATTTGAAGTAAAAACCGGAGGAATCAGGGTATACCGTCCGGAATCATTTTCGTGAACCCTTTCAGTCTCTCAGCGTATTTCTGTATGGTTTATGGTTCAAAGGCCGGTAATTATATCCGTTTCGGTCGGTGCCGTATGCCTTTACGATAATTGACCGATAATTGTATTTTTCGGATAATTTACTATATTTGCCTTTCGGAGGGGCGACCTTCCGTACATATCTAATAGCCAGGCACTGTCAAACTACCACATTACATGCTTTACCGGCTATCGACTTGTTCACATGCGCTTTCCTGTAAACGGGCGTAGCGTCTTTGCTTTGGACATGGGGCTGTGGTAGGCCCAGCAGTGCGGGCATGGCTACGCTTTCCGTCTTTCATGCTTAATTGAAATTTATCGGTACAGTTCACGAAATGGTATTTCGGGACTGTGGTACTTCCGTCCGGTTTGCGTACCGGTAGCGGTGGGTATAACAAGTCTCCGGGCTTTATGCTCCGGGAATGTACCGGACGATAAAAAGCGGCCCGAAAGCCGCTTTCAGGAACCGGAGGGGCAATACTCCGGTTCCGCCCGCGCTGTTGTGAAACACCGCTTTTAGATTATTTAGGTTGGGGGCCGGGTGACCGGTCCCCGTTTTTGCGTACCGCCGGGCGGATACACAGGGGCAAAGATACGGGTTTTATCCGTATAGGAGGTATCCGTTCCCAGGTAATTTTTGCGGGTAAGTCCGCCGTAAATATAGTTAGCTAACAGAAAATTGTATCCCGTAGCGAAGAAATGCCCGGAATTTCGGAAAGAATACTCTTAAAAAATGCCGGTCCCTGGGTACCCATGAAGCCAATGGAGAGGTGTGAAATGCAGGTTTGGAGCCGTAAAGTCAGTTTAGGTATTAAAAAAACTCCCGTATCCGCAGAGCAATCGCAGCACATGCCTCGGCGTCGGCAAGCGCATGGTGGTGGTTGGTCAAGTCGTAACCGCAATGTAGTGCGACAGTATTCAGCTTATGGTTGGGCAGGTGGGGGAAGGCCCGACGCGAGGCGCGCACCGTGCAGTAGAACCGGTAACCGGGATACTCCATCTCCCATACATCGTGTGCGGCACGCAGGCATCCTTCGTCGAACGGGCTGTTGTGCGCGATAAACGGCAATCCGTCGAACCGGTGGCGGATATCTTCCCACACCTCCCGGAACCCCGGTGCATCGTCCGTATCATTGCGGGTCATCTTATGGATTGCGGTATTGAAATGGCTGTAAAAATTGGGCCTCGGGCGGATAAGGCGGTATATCGTTTCGCGGACCTCGCCGCGGCGCACCACGACCACACCGACACTGCATACGCTGGTGCGCCGTGAGTTCGCCGTTTCGAAATCTATGGCTGCAAAGTCCTTAAACATGCCGCAAAGGTACTGAATTTGTTATAAAACAGATAATAACAATAACGGCAAAAGCTCCGGATACGGCACGCACACCGCCGGAATTTTGTTTTGCCGGTAAAGTATTTAACTTTGTCGGAAGATTACTTTAGTTGTTAGCATTAGCTATTGTGTTGTGGTAAGAGAAAATCGCCAATTTTTGAAAGCCGACCGACACGCAATCAGACTGATGCCTGCGTTTGTGCGTGGGCCTTCTCCGTTTGGTTGGCAGGTGTTTGGCGATACCTCTCTTACAGGCGGAATTGCCCACGTCTTGTGGATTATTCCCGCCTGACCCCCACTTCTACTTTAGCTTCACCGATAAAAAGTAAGGCCGCTACCCGAGGGTAACAGCCTTCTTTCGGCAGACCGGTTTTGTGGTCCATTACCGGACTGTCTGCGCTGTTGTGAAACACCGCTTTTATACATTTAAGTTAGAAGTGGGGTCGGTCCGTAGTGGGCCGGCCCCTGTTTTTTTGCGAATGTATACGCCCCGTAAATTTACACAGGCTTTTCTGAAAATAAAATACCGGCCGCGGTGGACCGTCTCAACGGCCTGATTGCGGGATGTTCGTCATAGATGATAGCGGAGAGGGTGTGGCCCGGCCATTCCTGAATGGAGATAGCAGAACGGGGTCGGCTTACATTTGCCGCAGGCGACTGCATTTATGGGGAAGGAATAGAGAAGGTAACCGTAACGGAATAGTCGCTTAATTCCGTGCGTACTGGCGCAGTTTCTCTGTAAAAAGAATCTCGACTCTCTTCCCGCGGACGTAAATCGTACCCTCGGCGGCCAGCTCCCCGATTGCCCGCGCCAGTGCCGGGCGGGTAACGCCGAATAGCTCAGCCATCTGTTCCTGAGTGAGGGGGTTGTGGAAATCGTTGGAACCGTTGCGGGACGCCAGGTCGAGCAGGTAGTTCGCGAATTTACCTTTGATGGTTTTGAAAGTTAAATAAACGATATTATCGCTGGCGAAACGGTTCGGGGAGCTGACAATACTGAGGAAGTTTTCGAGCACCGCTTTCTCGTCCGTCAGCAGTGCCGTGAACTTTTCTTTAGTTACGGACACTATCGTAGTGGGAGTCTTCGCCATAAGGTTTACCGGCAGGGTGTTATCGGCGGCATAGAGCAATACGGGCATTATCACCGAGGGGGGGGTAATCCGTTCGATCTTCACCGTATTTTCCTGCCTGTCGGTGGTCTCGGCCCTTACGATACCCGATACTAAAATGAGCAGGCTCGAATACCTCGCCCCCTTGATTGCGAATACCTCGCCTGCGGGATAAGAGGTACTTTGGAATCCGTAATGCCGGTATATTCTGTCGATATTCGTGTTGTCCATCCCACTGAATAGAGAGCATTTGTAAAGATTCCGAGCCATCGTATTTGGTATTATTTATTACAAAAATAGTAAACCTTGACGGAACGCTACTCCTTAATTAGTGATTGTTGTCACTTTAGTTGGAAAGATAATCCGTAGCTCCTCCGAGGATGGCAGAAGATAATGCGTTACCGCAATTGCCATGAAAAGAAACCTCCTACATGTGCAATTAAACCGGAACCTATAAAATCGGTAATATCGTCATCTGACGGTGGACTGCCACACCGTGGTCTTGAACGGTTATGAATACAAAGCCATTGAAAATGTTTTTGTACCTATATTTTAAATTCGCCCCGCAGTTTTGTTAAGACTTACACCTGCCCGAAGTCGAGCCTGCGGATGACCTTCTCCCCGGTAAGTTCACGGGTCGCATCGCTGCCTATCCACCGGCTGGTTTTATTCGGACTTACCATCAACTCCTCGGCCGTGGCGATGGCTTTGAACCAGAGGCCCGGGCTGCGCTTGCCGATTTGCCGTAGCGCCCAGTTTACGGCCTTGCGGACGAAGTTGCGGTCGTCTTCCCCGGCTTCGATGATGAGGGGCAGGTAGGCTTCGAAACGACAGTCAGGGGCCTTCTTATCGCTCACGGCCGTGGCCGCAATGAGTGCGAAGGCCGCCCGTCGGACATATTCCTCCTCCGACCGCGCCCATTCGTGTATCTTCTCATCGGCATAGGGCGTGTAACGGAACACCCGGGTGCAGACCTGGTCGCAGATGTCCCACGAGTTGAAGTCGGCGCACCAGCGGTCCATCAGGTCGGGGGTGAAACCGGCCGGGTCGGCCACCATAGCGGCCAGAATCCGGGCCTCGCGTATTCCCGTATCCCACAACTCGATGGCGAGCGGCTGGTCCCGGCCCAGTTCCCGCGCCATCGCCGCCAGTGTCGGGGTGCTTATACCGAAGGCGTTCCCGGTGGTTATCCCGAACCTTTGCATCCCCTCGATACTCTTCTGGTTGCGCAAGGTCCCCATCCACTCTATTATCTTTTTAAGCCTGTCCATATATTGTTATTTTACGCCTCGTATTATAAGTCCCGTCCTTTTTCCGGTGGCCGAAATATACTACCGCTTTAAACGATACGGAAGCCATTAATTAACCCCTTTATTTTTGGACAACATTTGGACAACATTTGCAAACAAAAGTAAAAACTATGTGTATATAAATGAAAAAACGGCAGTAGATTTCTGCCGTTGTAATGCCCTTAAATCGTGGTTATACCGCTCTGGGGCCTTGTAGTTCCACCTGGACTCGAACCAGAATCTGAAGTTTAGGAAACTTCCGTTCTATCCCTTGAACTATGGAACCATTATCTCCTTCCCGGTACGCCGGGCATATGCCTCTCAATCTTGACGGATGCGCCTTTGGGCGGCTAAGATAACAACTATCCTTTAATTTGGCAAACTGCCTCCGGTATTTGTCCCGGACTGCTGGCCGGATACTTTTTATAAATACAAGCTCTACCTGCCGTTACCGAATATTTACCGGGTATAGACCTTATTCTCAAATCAAGGAATCCTCTCCTTCAGGCCGTACCGTTATCGGGAGCAGTCAGCGGAGATCTACCGCGAGAAATCCCCGCCGTCGTAGGCCCATTTGACGTAGGCCGCACCCCATGTGTAACCTCCGCCGAACGTGGCCAGAATAAGATTGTCGCCCTTCTTCAATCGACTCTCGTAATCCCACAGACAGAGCGGCAGAGTGGCCGCGGTGGTATTTCCGAACTTATCTATATTTATCATACACTTATCCGCCGGCAGCCCTATACGTTTTGCCGTGGCGTCGATTATACGCATATTGGCCTGATGCGGCACGAGGTAGGCTACGTCGTCTATCGCCAAACGGTTCCTCTCCATAATTGCAGTCGAAACGTCGCCCATATTGGATACGGCCGCTTTGAATACCACCTGACCCTCCTGATGGATATGGTGCCACTTGTTCTGCACGGTTTCTATGGTCGGCGGATATGCCGAACCGCCGGCTTTCATATAGAGATGCTGCGCCCTGCCACCGTCCGAATGCAGTTCGGCGTCGATAAGGCCGAGGCCCTCCGTATTGGGTTCCACCAATACAGCCCCGGCTCCGTCGCCGAAAATGGGACAGGTGCTGCGGTCCTCGTAATCCACGATAGACGACATCTTATCGGCGCCTACCACGATGGCCTTCTTCACGAACCCCGATTCCACCATCTTGCTCGCTGTGGTTAGAGCGAAAAGAAAACCGCTGCACGCCGCGGACATATCGTAACCGAAGGCGTTTTTGAGCCCCGTCTTATGTGCTATAAGGTTGGCGGTGGAGGGGAAAAACATATCGGGGGTAACCGTGGCGCAGATTATCATATCCACGTCCAGCGGGTCGGTATTGGTCTTTTCCAGCAGGTCCCTTACCGCGTGTTCGCCGAGATACGAGGTGCCGAGGCCCTCGCCTTTAAGTATATGGCGTGTCTTGATGCCGATACGGGTCATAATCCACTCGTCGGAGGTATCGACCATCCGGCTCAGTTCGATATTATCGAGGATGTAGTCGGGCAGGTATGCGCCCACCCCGGTTATGGCGGCTGTAATTTTTGACATTAATTGAAAATTTCGCAAAGTTTCCGGACGAGCCTGCCCCTGATGGTCTTCTCGGTCTGGAGTATCATGTTTTTTATGGCGAACGGGCTGGAACAGCCGTGGCCTACCATCACGTTGCCGTTGATACCGAGCACGGGCGTGCCGCCCACTATTTCGTAGTTGAGCTTGTTGATATACGGGTCGTCCACCCCGTTGGCCTTGGCAATCTCGTAAAAGCCCTCGGCCTGTTTGAGGATTATATTCCCCACGAAGCCGTCGCATACCACCACGTCGGCCAACTCGCCGGTGAAGATATACTTCGATTCCACATTCCCCACGAAACGGAACTGGTCGCCCTGTTCCATCAGCTCGTAAGCAGCCTTGGACGCTATATTGCCTTTCTCCTTTTCCTCACCGATACTGAGCAGGGCCACTCGCGGACTCTCCAGTTTCATTATGTTCTGGGCGTAGGCGTTGCCGATAACGGCGTACTGATAAAGCACCTCCGGCTTACAGTCGACGTTGAGACCGACGTCCAGCAGGAGAAACGAACGGCCGTTGCTGGTATGTATCTGGGCGGATATGGCCGGGCGTATAACCCCCTCGATCTGCTTCATCACCTGCATGCTGCCCACCAGTATGGCGCCCGTGTTCCCGGCGCTGGCGAAGCCGTCTATCTTTCCGGCCTGCAGGTGGTGAAAACCCACCACGACGCTCGAATCGGTCTTCTTTACGAATGCCTGCGCAGGATGCTCGTTCATACCGATAACCTCGGTGGTGTGCACTATCTCGAAGGCATCCGCGGGATGGTTTTCCGCGGCAAGTATTGCCCCGATCTCCCCCTGGTCGCCGAAAAGTACGATGGTACTCCCTTCCGGAAGTTCCCTCGAGGCGGCTATCGCGCCTTTTACTACGGCTTCGGGGGCGAAATCACCTCCCATGGCATCTATACCGATTCTCAGCATACTGTGGTGGTCAGGTAAAACAAACTCTGTGGACCGCTCGTGCGGTGGGGCGGGACGTTACCGGGCGGTATTACTCCGCCTTCTTGTCGATTGCCAGCTTGCCGCGGTAAAAACCGCACTCGGGGCAAACCCTGTGGTACAACACCGCGGTACCGCAGTTTCCGCATGCCGCGATGGTGGGTATGGCTGCTTTATAGTGGGTTCTTCTCTTGTCCCTTCTCGTCGAAGAGACCTTGTGTTTAGGATGTGCCATTGCTCGTTATATTCTTAAAGTTTCTAATATCATTTTCGTGAAGGCGCCGCGTTTAATAGTCTTCCCGGTTACCCGGTATAACTCCGTAAGACTATTTCCGGTAATTGCCGACGGCAAAGATAGCGTTATTTCCCGACATACAGGCGGGGCGCTACTCCATTCCTTCTTTAAGTTTGCGTAACTTTTCCCATTCGGGATTATCTACCATCGCCTGCTCCTCGGGACCGGTCAACCGTTCAAACTCCTCCTCGGTTACAATCCGGAACTTTTCCAGCATTTCAGGGTTACAACCGCTGCGGCCCTCCTCGTCCTCGGGATGCACCTGCTGGTAGGGAAGGGACAGCACGATGCTCTCATATATATATTGCGCCACGTTCAGCACCCCTTCACCGTGGCCCAGCCACATTACCTCACCGTCGTACCGTTCGCCCTCGCTAAGGGGCTCGTCGGTGAACTTCACGGTAAGCTCCCCCCGGTAATCCACCGGCAGGCGGCACTCTTCGAGACACCGGTCGCATTCGACCGCAATCTCGCCCCGGATAGTAAACTCCAGCCTCAGCGAAGCGGGCAGCTTCTCCAGTATAACCTTTGCGGTTGCGTGACCTCCCAGAATCTCGGGATTGGCGAATGCGGAAAAGAACTCATCGTCCGTTTCGAACCCGAATTCATGCCTACCCTCACCTAATCCCTTGTAGGCTATATCGTATTTCCTGATAACGTTCATTATCCCGCAAAAAATAGGACACAAAGGTATATATTATTAGCGTAAATACAAAGTTTTCCTGATTTTTGTGGTAAGCAGATAATAGTTTTTACCTTTGTGGATGAGGACCCCTAATATACCCTTTATTATATGGTTACGGAACTGACGAGATACTCTGTGGAACTGGTTTGCGGCTGTCCGGAATGGTGGCGGTTTAACATCTATATTATGGTAGTCGGTTTCGACGGCGAGGGCAACAGTCTGTCGTTCACAAATTTTACCGACCGAATTTACGACCTCGATACCGCTCCGGGGCGGACGGCTCCGCCGGGCTTCGATGCGGCGGCCCGGAAGGCGTGTGTCGAAAGTCCCCCGTGTAATTATATAGAAGTTTGGGTCTATGCCGTTACCAATACGTTTCCCGATTCGGACAGTATCAGGGATTCCCCGCCGTTCCCGGCCACACTTATCGTTAATGCCGACGGACGGCCGTATTCGAGCGATGCTTATGAGGTGAATCAGTGGGGTGGGCTGACCGTCGCAGGGCGCCGGTACGGGCCGGTGGAGAATTAGCTCACCGGATAGGTTTCCGAGAGGTTAGTTGACCCGGTTCCGGGTAACGGCTCAAGGAGTTAAAGTGAGCAGAATCGCAATGGCGACCAGTATCGCCAAAATCATTCCCGTAAAGAAAATATAAGGTTTGAAAATCGCCATAAGGCCGGGAGGTTTGTCTTCGGCCCGGGTTTCGGTGTTGTCGGGAGCCGGTGGACTGTCACAGAACCGGTCGTTTATCGGGTCGGTGGCAGCGGGTGCGTTTTCTTCCGGGGAGAGGTTGTCGGTGCTATGCGCGAATTCCCCTTCGCGCTTGGTCTGCTCGATTATCCGGAGTTCGTCTTTAGTCAGCCTGTATGCCATATATTATGTGATTCCGAACGGAGTGAACCCATGCGGGGTGGCGCCGGGGCTGTAATATAGAAAAATTTGGCGGATTACCCTCGAACGTTTACCCGGAAAGTGGTGCGTATTCGGGTAATTGGCTATATTTGCGTCCATGACCGCCGACCGACTATATGACGCATTGCACCGGTGCGCACTTAACCTCTACGGAATAGGTGAGGCGAGCGCAATCGCCTTTTTTATACTGGAGGAGAGTTTCGGTATCGACCGGGCATCCTACGCACTGGACCGGCACCGGGAGGTGGATGCCGCCGGATTGGACGCGATATTGGAGGAGCTGGCCGCCGGAAGGCCGGTACAGTATATTACGGGCTGTGCCTGGTTCTGCGGGCTTAAATTCGAAATCGGGGAGGGGGCCCTCGTGCCGCGGCCCGAGACGGAGGAACTCGTTCGGTGGGTGGTATCCGATGCGGGGCCGGGCGCCCGTGTGCTCGATATCGGCACAGGAAGCGGGGCGATAGCAGTCGCGCTGGCCCGGAAGCTCGCCGGGGCGCATGTGACGGCCGTGGATATTTCGGCCGAAGCCCTTGACGTAGCCCGGCGAAATGCCGGACTGCACGACGCGGAGGTGGATTTCCGCCAGTGCGATATCCTTGCCATAGAGGGCCGGAAAGCATCGGCAGCGCAGGGGCCGTACGATGTAATAGTTTCAAACCCGCCCTATATTCCGGCTTCGGAGGCCGCCGATATCCATATCAATGTGAAGGGGTATGAACCGGCCGTGGCTCTGTTCGTGCCGGACGACGACCCACTGCTGTTTTACCGTGCCATAGCGCCGTTCGCCGCCGAAAACCTCGCTCCGGGCGGCGCTGTCTATTTCGAGGTACACCGCGATTTCGCGGGCGATGTGGCCGACCTGCTGGAATGGAGCGGGTTAGGAGATATCGAGGTCCGCCGGGATATCCACGGTCGCGACAGAATGGTACGGGGCGTTAAAACGGTGGAAGATGCCGGTTGAGAGGAGAACAAAAACCGCTGCCCAGGCTTTGTCGTCACTGATGCGGCTCTGTTCTCGGGCCGAGAAATCGAGCGGCGACGCACGGAAGTTGATGCACCGCTGGGGTGTGCCGGAGGGTGAAAGGGATGCGGTGCTGGAGAAACTAATTGCGGCAAAATTTATCGATGACGAGCGGTTTGCCGGGTGCTATGTCCGCGACCGGATGTCGTTCAGCGGCTGGGGTCCGTACAAGATTCGGAAAGGTCTCGCGGACAAGGGCGTCCCGCCTGAAATAATCGACCGTGCGATGGCCGAACACGGCGGTACGAAGGGCGGCCCGGGAAGGCTGGCGGAATTGCTGGAGAAGAAAAAAGCGAAAACAAAATATAAGGACCTGCACGACCTGCGGACCAAACTCGTTCGATACGGGGCCGGACTGGGTTACCCTTACGGCGAAGTGTTTGACGCCGTGGAGGGACTAGTCGGGGAAGAGTGACAATCGTTTCGGGACCGGAATCATACCGGCGAACCGAAACTACCCGTGGCCCGGGAGCTATCGGTACCGTCGATGCCATGTGGAGGCCGGGAATGGGAACCGCCGCCGTCCGGTATCGTATGACGGGACATATAAGAGTGATGTACACGGCTAGCGCGGGTATTTTAGAGGCACGGCATAAATATGGCAGGACCCGGCGGCAGGGATACCCGGAAACCGTCTTTCCCGGATGATGGTTGTAAGAAGGGAAAAGAGCCGGTGATTGCGACCGTTTACTTGGGGGCCGGAACAGTGCGGCAGGCAAAGGATAGAACGGCGGCAGAATATGGCCTGACCCGGCGGCAGGGGGATTATTCGGAAATCGGACGGGCCGGTTTACAGATGGAACGGAGTTTGCCGACGGGAGTAACCGGTAATCGGAATTGATATCTGTATTCAACCCCGGCGATTATAATTAGTGATGTTGCCGCCACGCCCGGATTAATAACCTTGTTATAAAAAATTAAGGGATAACTAAATTGACGCTGGCTGTTTACAGCTGTCCGCCAACTCTTCACCGGCACGTAACGTATATTTAAACTATTGACTGTAAGTACGAATTAAATTACCGAAAATATAATCATATAAAATGAGAAATCTTTTTATCCGTATATTACCGTCCTTTCTCCTTCTGGGAGCGGGATACTACCCGGCCGCGGCGCAGGAAGCCGCTGCGCAGGGTGTGGCCCGGGCACCGAAGGATTACTACCGGATGCCGATGGACGTACCGACCCTCCTGTCGGCCAACTTCGCCGAGGCGCGGCCCGACCATTTCCACTCGGGTATAGACCTCAAAACCGGCGGTGTGGAGGGTGAACCTATATATGCCGTGGCGGACGGTTACATATCGCGCGTATTCGTGTCGAACTCGGGCTACGGCAGGGCGCTGTATGTGGTGCACCCGAACGGGACGACCAGTGTATACGGCCATATGCAGCGGTTCGAACCCGAGGTTGAGGAGTATGTCAACTCCGAACGCCACCGCCAGCGGCGCTACAATGTGGACCTGTATCCGGGCGAGGAGCGGTTCCCCGTGGTGCGGGGCCAGCAGATAGGGCTGTCCGGCAACTCGGGCAGTTCGTTCGGGCCGCACCTCCATTTCGAGCTGAGGGATACCCCTTCGCAGAGGGTCCACAACGTACCCCGGCTCGGGTTCTATGATATCCTTGACAATATACCGCCCATGCTCGTGCGGCTCCATTACATTGCGGTAGACACCCTGAACAACGTTCCGGTAAGCCGGAGGGTGAAGACCTACGAACTGGCATCGGCCGCCAGCGGGGTCTATTACACGGCGGACACCTCGGCTCTCCGACTGCCGCGAAACGGCTATTTCGTGCTGGAAGCCACCGACCGCAAGAACAACACCCATAACACGATGGGTATCTACGGGGTGGATATGGAGATAAACGGTGACCAGGTGTTCGGTTACCGGCTGGACAGCTTCCTGTTCGGGGAAACGAGGTATGTAAACTCCTACACCCATTACGGGATGCAAAGAGGTTCGCGAAACGAACTGCTGCGGCTGGCCTTGC
This sequence comes from Rikenellaceae bacterium, assembly GCA_020859685.1. GTDB lineage: Bacteria > Bacteroidota > Bacteroidia > Bacteroidales > Rikenellaceae > WRDF01. Next base: position 52,428 of record JAJBVT010000033.1, on the reverse strand, counting down.
AGGACGGCAACCGGCTGTCGGTCTACCGCGCCACACGGGACCGGGGGGCCATATATCTTACGGACGACGAGGTGCATAACGTCCGGATAACGGCATGGGACGACAGCGGTAACAGTTCCGTACTTACATTCAGGGTGCAGCGAAATCCGGACGATACGACACCCGAAGTGCCCGAGGGTATACCCGTCGACCACCGCCGTTCGTTCAGCAGAAGTACGGACGGCCTGCACGTCACCATCCCGGCCAATTCGCTATACGAGCCTGTGTATTACCGTCAGCATATCGACCATCCGGCCGCCAGCGTACCTACGGCGAATATGCGCTCCATCGTGCCGGTCTACCGGGTGCACGACGCCGATATCCCGCTCCATACGGCCATGACCATTACCATCGACCTGCCGGACGGCACGGAGGATACGGATAAGCTGTGCATCGCCCGCGTGTCGGAAGACGGTAAAAATTACTCGTACGTGGGCGGGAAGTACGCGGGCGGCCGAATCACTGCCGATACCCGTTCATTCGGCCTCTACACGGTGGTACGGGACGTTAAGGCCCCCGCCGTGACCCCGTCGTTCGCCAACGGGGCCGACCTGCGGGGCAGGGACAGTTTTTCGTTCAATATCGGCGACGACTTCTCGGGAATCGCCTCGTACATGGGCGAGATCGACGGCCGGTGGATTGTGTTCGAACGCAAGGGAGCGGTCATTACCCACAACTTCGATACCTCCACGGTTACTTACGACGGTCGCGAACATACTCTCACCCTGCGTGTTACGGATAACTGCGGCAATACGGCGTCCGTCAGTCGAACGTTTATAAGATAGCCGCGCCTTAACAGGGTAGACTCTTCGCCGCAAGTTGGACAATTACCCGGTAACGCAACTTCGGAAGGTAACCAAACCATTATAGGATTGCCGAAAATCGGAAGGAAAGTCTAATAACGTATCGTACCGGATAAGTCTTCAGGACTTGTTTATAATGTATGAGCCGGGCCGTAAGTATTATCGGCGGGAAGGATTTTCCGGGTCCGCCGGTTTTAAATCAGGATGCCTTTCCGGGCCGGGCAACTCGGCGTTCATCGGTCGCTAAATCCTTCGGTTATCCACCGGTACGGTACAGTTCATATAGTTGTACCCACTGTATATTATTCAGATATTTTACAGTCCCCACCCACTTTCTTGTGCTATCCGCACACCACTTCCCCCGTTAAAGAATCTAAACCCGCCAGCCGGTCTCCCCGGACTTTTATGGAAATAATCAATTCCGTTGGGAAATTTGCCTTTCCGGTTGATTTCTTTTCCGATACGGCGTACCGAATGCTATTTTCATATCGGTAAAAAATTCTGATGGGAAGATATAAATATATTGTGTGCTTACTGGCCGGGTGGCTGGTGGGGCTTCAGGCCTGTTCGGATGACAACGGCGGACGGTACGACGAGTGGCCGGACGGGGAAGGTGCAACCGCAGGCTCCTCGGGATACTGGGTGGAAGATACCGAAATGGTTATCCCGGATGACGAGGGCGATCCGGGCGACGACGAACTGGTCCCCAATTCGCAGGACGTAGAGTATGATAACGCGGTCTATGTCCGGTTTACAGGCGATAGGGTGGAGGTGCTGAACACGATGGAAGGCGAGGGGGTAACGGTGACTGTGGACGGCTGTCATGTACGGCTCGAATCGTCGCTCGAATCGACCGAGATAGCCTATGTTCTGTCCGGTGTTACGGACGACGGCTCGGTATGGATTAAGAACAGCTACCGGTTCAGCCTTGTCCTGAACGGAGTGGGCATCACAAACCCCCGGGGTGCGGCTATCAATATCCAGTCGGGCAAACGGGTTGGCGTGGTGCTTCAGGACGGTACCGTGAACCGCCTTATCGACGGCGAAACTTACGACTATATCGGAGACGAGAATATGAAGGGCACCTTCTTCAGCGAGGGGCAGCTCATATTCGACGGCGAGGGGACGCTGGAGGTGCGCGGGAAAAACAAGCATGCCATATGTTCGGACGACTACCTTCGTTTCAATAGCGGTACGATATGGGTCAAGGAGGCCGCCAGCGACGCCATCCATGCCAACGACTATATAACGGTAAACGGAGGTACCGTCACCACCCGCTCGGAAGGGGAGGGGCTGGAATGTGAGAAAGGGTATGTAGAAATTTACGGCAGAGACCTCAAAATCGTCACTGTCGGCGGTAAGGGTCACGGTATCAAGAGCAGCGATAATACCTTGATAGAAACCGACGGTACAGTGGATATAACCGTCTACGGCGACGCGTCCAAATGTATCAACTCCAAGGGCGATTTGACCGTCTGGAAAGGGACGCTGAAGCTCTCCGCAGCCGGAAGCGCGATATGGGACGAGGACGACAACGATACCTCGTCGTGCGCCGGGGTGAAGTGTTCCTCCGATATGTACATAGGTGGGGGAGAAATTACCGTTCTCAGTACCGGCGAGGGCGGTAAGGGCATCAATGTGGACGGCGAACTGGTAATCGACGGCGGCAATATCACTGTCACCACCACCGGAGACCAGTTCGTCTATAAGAATTACGATACGGCGGCTAAGGCCATCAAGAGTACGGGAGACCTTACCGTGAACGGCGGTACGTTCAAAGTGCGGGCTTATAAGACCGAAGCGGAGGGAATCGAAAGCAAGGCCACCCTGAAAATTACAGGCGGGGACCTCGATATCCGCGTCTACGACGACTGCCTGAACGCTTCGGACCATATACAGATTGACGGCGGGACCATCTTCTGTTACAGCCTCACCAACGACGGTATAGATTCCAACGGTACGCTGACAATCACCGGAGGGACTATCGTGGCGGTGGGTGCCGCCTCGCCCGAGGACGGCATCGACTGCGACAACAACAGGTTTACCATCACGGGCGGGACCGTCGTAGGTCTTGGAGGCGGTACGAGCACGCCCACCGAGAGTGCATGTACTCAGCGGTCGGTTATATTCAGAGCTTCATCGGGCTATGAGACTGCATGTATACAAGGCTCCACGGGCGAGGTGCTGGTATTCGAGCTGCCCCGCACCTATTCAGGCACTACGACACTGCTGTTCAGTAGTCCCGATATTAGAGAGGGGGAATCATACACTATATACACGGAGGGTACGGTTTCGGGCGGTACGGGCTGGTTCGGGCTTTACACCGGGGCCGATTACACGGGCGGGACTTCGGCCGGTTCGTTTACCGCGGGTTCGATGGTCTCCACGGTAGGTTCTTCGTCGGGCGGTCCCGGAGGGGGGCGGTGGTAGGCCGTCTTTTTTGCCGCTCGGATTATTAGATTAATTCATAAGGGAGAACGAAGTGATGGAAGTATCGTTTTTGGCCGACGGTAGATTCTTCGCATTCGCTCAGAATGACAATTTTGTAATGAATTTATACCCTACGTTCAAATATTATAATAAATATCATCTGACTTGCCGTTGGTAACGAAAGAGCTTACGGCAAAGAATGAAAGAGTTAATATAACTGTTATACGGGCGGATTTTACACCACCCGGAAATAATTAATAAATTTGCCCCCTATGGGGCGGACCGAGGAGATAAAAAGCAGCAGGCAAAAATTTGCCGAAAATGTTGTATACTTCCTTATATGGCTGGTGGTGTTCCTTGTGAGCGTGGTCGGGTACAGTATCGACGGGGTGGTGCAGTGGACCGAGGTGGGCCGTTTCTGGCTCCGGGCCGCGCCTTTCTTCCTGCTTTTCCTCGTGAACAATTACCTGCTCATGCCGCGCTTCTTTATGAAAAAGCGGTACGCGGCCTATGTAATTTCGGCTTTTATGGCGGTGCTGGTGGTGACGGCTTTCCACGCCGTGATGTTCCGGCAGTTGAAGGACAAATTCCCGCCCCACGGAACCGAACCGGGGGAGCGTCCGAGGCACGAACAGCTTCAAAATCCACCCGGTGAGGGCCCCGGGAGGAGGGAACGGTTCTGGGAGGGCGAGGTGACCGGCGGCCCGCGGGGAAATATGATGCGTCCCGGTCCGCCACGGCCCTTCCCGTTCAAGTGGGGGTTGGTGATTAATAAATTTTTACTGGCTTTGCTCCTGATGGGGTTCAATATCGCAGTGAAACTCATCTTTAAGACGGTAAGCGACGCCCGGGTAATGGAGGAACTCGAACGGCAGAACCTCCGCGCGGAACTGGATTACCTTAAGGTGCAGATCAACCCGCATTTCTTTATGAACACCCTCAATAATATCCACGCACTGGTGGATATCGACGGGGAGAAGGCTAAGGAGACCATTATCGAGCTGTCGAAAATAATGCGTTACGTTCTCTATGAGACGGACAAGTCGCTCGTACCGCTTAGCCAGGAGGTGCGGTTCCTCGAAAACTATATATCGCTTATGAGTATCCGTTACAGCGGGGATGTACGGATCGAGAATATCTATCCCGAGAGTCTGCCGGAGGGCCGGATACCGCCGCTGATGCTATCAACGCTGGTGGAGAACGCATTCAAACACGGGATTAGCTACCGGCAGGATTCGTTTATCCGCTCGGAGATATCCGTACAGGGTGAACGGCTGCTCTATACCGTAAGTAACAGCAGGCAGGATTCCGCCCCGGCAGGGCAGGGAAGCGGGGTAGGGCTGGATAACCTGCGAAAACGGCTCGCACTGCTCTACGGCGACCGTTTTCGGCTTAAACTCGTAACACGCGGAGGGGTGCATACCGCACTGCTCGAAATCCCGATAGAAAAATGACGATGCGCTGTATTGCAATTGACGACGAACCGCTGGCCCTCAGCCAGATTGAACGCTACATCAGGCAGACCCCGTTCCTCGTGCCGGTCGGATTTTACCGGAGCGCGTTCGACGCTATGGATGCACTCGCGGCTACGGAGGTGGACCTTATCTTCGCCGATATCAACATGCCCAACCTGAACGGTATCGAGCTGGTGCGCTCGCTGGGGCCGGGGCACCTCGTTATTTTCACCACGGCTTACTCGGAGTACGCGGTAGAGGGGTTCCGGGTGGATGCGCAGGACTACCTGCTCAAGCCGATCGGTTACCCGGACTTCCTGAAAGCGGCCGAGAAAGCCCTGCGGCAGTTCAACCTGCTGAAGGTCAATCGCAGCGAGGCGGTTCATGAACGGATATTCGTACGTTCGGAATACAAAATAATCCCGATAGATGTTGACGGGATAACCTATATCGAGAGCCGGGGCGAATACGTCAGGATATATACCGACAATTCCAAACCGGTTATGACCCTCGGCAGCCTGAAGAATTACGAAGAAAAACTGCCGCAGGATAAGTTTATGCGCGTTCACCGCTCATATATCGTCAACCTGCGGCGAATCGACGCCGTGGAACGAAAGCAGGTCCTTATTGGGGAAAAACGCATTCCGGTGGGGGAGTCGTACGAGAAACCGTTCGGGGACTATATCGCCCGTAATTCCTGATTTAATCCTACCTTTGGTCCGTCGCGTCCCGGGATTTTGGGTGGGCCGGGCCTATGTCGGGCTTTCGGCTAGGCCGGGTAGCGATGATACAGGGAAATTATGGATAATCGTATAACTACCGGCAGTTCCGGTGCGCCGGAAATCGAAATACGCGAAGTATCGGTGGAGGATGCTCCGGCCATCTGCGCAATATATAATCATTATATCGGGAAAACGGCCGTTACGTTCGAAACGGTGCCCCTTACGGTCGATGAAATGGCCGGGCGGATTGCCCGGGTTACCGGGGCAGGATATCCGTATTATGTGGCTATGGCCGATGGTGAGGTGGCCGGATACTGTCACCTGCGCCCGTTTAACAGTAAACAGGCGTTCAGCCTGACGGCAGAAATCAGCATTTACATCCACCCTGCCATGCACGGCCGGGCTATCGGGTCGGCGTTGATGTACCGGTTGCTCCACGGTTTAGACCCGGATATGTTCCATACTATTATCGCGGGCATTACCCTGCCGAACGATGCCAGCGTGGCCCTCCACGAAAAATTCGGATTCAGGCAAGTCGGATTTATGAAGGAGACCGGTCGCAAATTCGACCGCTGGCACGATGTGGGATATTGGCAGTTGTTAGTGGGGTGAGTGCTTTTACTGCTTGGCTTTATTTTATCTCACGGCAGAAGGAAAAATAAATCAGCGGAAACCTTCTTGCAATGTCATTTCGGAAACGTAGTTATCTTAAAAAGTAAGGCAATTCCTTCACCTCCTCCGGCTGCCTCAATATAACTTATCCCTTAATGTCATTCTGAGCGAAGCGAAGAATCTGCAATATAAAAACCCGTAAATGCCCGTCGCGCAAGACGTTGCAATCTACATCTCCTCCTTAATACCCAGTTCGGTGGCTTTCTCGAGGATATCCTGTTCGGCCTCTTCGGCCCTTTCGCGGATACGCTCTCTGGTCATCTCGGTATGGGTCTCCATACGGTCGGCGTAATTGTTAAGCGTTCCGTCCACGTCGGCCGCCCGGTAATCGCCGTAGCCGGTAATGGGCGAGGTTTCGTTCACCCGGCGGTTGCCGGCGGCTTCGTTCTCTTTGATATCGTGGCGTATACGGTCCAGTCCGTCCGCAAAACGTTCGGCGCGTCCGCGTAGTTCGTCCGAAATATTGTCCGTATCCTGGTTTATCTCCTCCTTGATGCGCTCGGCTTTCCTGCGGAACCGGTCGAGCTGCTCGTCGCTTACATCGCCGGTGCGTCCCGCGCGCTGTTTTACTTCGTCTATCCAACTGTCGAGCCGGTCGGATATCTCTTTAGCCTGCTCCTTGAGGTGCTCGCGGGCCTGTTTCATCTCCTCGTGCACATCTTCCTTACTCGCCCGGGCGAGATCGTCGAGCTGTCGTGTCCCGCTGCTGACCTGTTCTTTGTAGCCGGCGCTTTTTTCGAGCATGCTGTCGAGAAAACCCTCGGCTTTGTCCATCCAGCCGCTTACGGTATCCTTGAATGAGTTGTTGTCTGCCATATCTGTATTATAATTGTTTCATCGCGTGAAGGCTTACCCGCGGCTCTCCATACTGTTTACGTCGGGATTGATTTCGATAACCGATTCGTCTATCTCCTCCTGCGTCACACACGGGCACCCTTCGCGGACGGGACCGTTGTCTTCGAGGAACGTCTCGGGAGTTTCGAGAGTTTCGGTCTCGATTCCCTTCGGGGTCTGGTCGTCCGTCCGGGGGTCGAGTTCGTTCACATAGCTTTCGTTCATATTTAGGGAAATAAGGTTTCAATATAAACAGGGGGAGGGAATCTACGAGGGACAGGCCGAATTACAACTGTTAACTACATTTTCAAACCTCACTAATCAACCTCGGTCTGTCACCGGCCGGAAACCGGGCTGTAACGGCTCTCTTTTACCGCACTCCCTTTTAACGTCCTGACCTGTGCCTGACCGCATCTAACATATAATCGGATGTCGTCGAAGGCCCGCCTCACGCAAACGCCCTGCAACCCCTGCGAAAGATGTAATACAATTTCCATGCATTTCCTGCCTTGTGCGGCAGGAAACAGCGGATAACGGTACTTAACCCATTCACGGGCAGATTCAGTAGGGGTCGGAAAACGACAATTTAATAACCGGAAAAACGGTTGGATGTCCAAATGCCGGTATCCCGCACTTCCATACATTGGAAAAGCAGCTTACGAATGGGCCGAAAAAAGGCGGACGCACTTCCGTGCATCCGCCTTCAAGGCCCGACTAACCTTATGTCGTTTAGTGTTTCGAGAGGTAATCCGAAACGCCTTCGTTCGTGGCGCTCATTGCGTCCTTGCCTTTGGTCCAGTTGGCAGGGCAAACTTCGCCGTTTTCTTCGAAGTGCTGAAGCGCGTCTACCACGCGCAGTGCCTCATCCACATTACGGCCTATGGGCAGGTCGTTGATGGTACAGTGGCGAACGATGCCCTCCTTATCGATAAGGAAAAGGCCACGGTAAGCCACCGGTGCCCCTTCGTAGAGAAGTTCGTCCTCCTCGTCGGCGGCATAGTTGCCCGCCAGTACGCCGAAGTTTTCCGACACCGTCTTGGTAAAGTCTGCGATTATCGGGTAGGTCACCCCGCCGATACCGCCCTTATTTTTAGGCTGCTGGAGCCATGCGAAGTGTGAGTACTCGGAGTCTACCGAGCAGCCTACGACCTGTACGCCGCGTTTTTCGAACTCGGCCAACTTCTCCTGAAACGCGTGGAGTTCTGTCGGGCAGACGAAAGTAAAGTCCATCGGGTAGAAGAACAGCACAACGTATTTGCTGCCTTTGTACTGGTCGAGGGTAAAGTTATTTACGATTTCGCATCCGTTTACTACTGCGGTGGCATCCACTTTCGGGGCCTTCCTTCCAATTAATGATCTCATATTGCTGAATGTTTTTAAATAGTTTTTCTCCGTTAAACGGCAGCCGGTACGGAGTACGGTTTAATCCGGTCTGCTCTTGTCCACTGCAAAGATAAACGCCCACCGGGCGGAATAATTGCAAAACCGAGTGTATTAATTTATGCGGGCATAAGAAATTTTTATATTGAATTCATTTATCCATTGGAATTGAATGTTCAATAAATTAACAAGTTAGGGTTTTCTTCCCCGTATGGCATATAAACAGGAGGAATTATTTTTCTGAAAAATGCTCTGAAAATCGTTACATTTACTACGTTTGTCCGTTATCTTAAATGGTGACGGTTCCGTTTTTATGCCTGACCCGACATAGCCCTCTTACGAAATGATAAAAATTACCGACCTAAACAAAACCTATTATTCCGGTTCACCGCTCCATGTATTGAAGGGTGTGAACCTCGAGGTGGAAAAAGGCGAGTTTCTCTCGATAATGGGTTCTTCCGGTTCCGGCAAATCGACGCTACTCAATATACTCGGCATACTGGACAATTACGATTCGGGCACATACTACCTCGACGGCATGCTTATCCATAACCTAAGCGAACGTCAGGCCGCCGGTATACGCAACCGCAAGCTCGGGTTTATTTTCCAGTCATTCAATCTAATATCCTTCAAAAACGCGCTCGAGAACGTGGCTCTGCCGCTCTATTATCAGGGGGTGGGGCGGAGGAAGCGCAACGCGCTTGCGATGGAATACCTCGAACGCATGGGTATAGCTACGCATCACCACCACCTGCCCAACGAACTGTCGGGCGGGCAGAAACAGAGGGTGGCTATAGCCCGCGCGCTGATTACCAAGCCTCAGGTAATACTGGCCGACGAACCGACGGGCGCCCTCGACAGTGTTACCTCCGAGGAGGTGATGAAACTGTTGAAGGAGATTAACCGTAACGACGGCATCACAATGCTGATTGTGACCCACGAGCAGGCGGTAGCCGAGGGTACCGACAAGATAATCCGCATCAGGGACGGGCTTATCAGCTCGGTCGAGATAACCGGTAACAAATAATAATCCACCCCAGAGTCGCCATGCTGAGTTTCGACGGTATAAGGGAAACCGTAGCCACCATACGCAAGAATAAGATGCGGACCGCGCTTACCGGGTTCGCCGTGGCCTGGGGTATCTTTATGCTGATTATCCTATTGGCGGCCGGTAACGGCCTGCGCAACGGCGTGGAGATAAATATGTCCTACCGCGCCGAGAATACGGTACAAATATGGGGCGGGTGGACCTCACGGCCTTATAAGGGGTTTCCGACCGGCAGGCGTATAATGCTGACGGAAAGGGATGTGGCCACGCTCCGGGAATCTTTCCCCGAGATAGGGCATATTTCCGGCGCCGTCGGAGGAACCACGAATATCAGGTATAACCACAAGGAGATGAGCGCGTGGGTGTGCGGAGTTTCGCCGGGGTATATGCCCATCAACAACCTGTGGGTGAACGACGGCGACGGCCGGTTTATAAACGACCTCGACGAGGCCAACAGGCGCAAGGTTATCGTGCTGCACCCGATCCATGTCGAGGGCCTTTTCGACCCGGGAGAGGACCCGATCGGCAAGTATGTGGAGATTAATAACGTGTTCTATAAGGTAATCGGCATCTACCAGAGCAGCAACCGCTGGGACGACGACCCGGACGCGTGGATACCGCTCTCGTACGCTCAGGAGATTTTCAACCGCGGATGGGGATTCTGGCGCATCCAGTTCACAGTGGACGGGCTGCATACGAAGGAGCAGATAGAGGATTTTAATGAGCGGGTGCGCAGGCGAATGGCCGGTGCGCGGAGTTTCCACCCGGAGGATACCTCGGCGATGGGTATATGGAACTTTGCCTCCAGTATGCTGGAGGTGCGGAAGGTGTTCCTGATGATTAACATTTTCATAGTGATAATAGGGCTGGCCTCGCTTATGGCGGGCCTTGTGGGGGTGGGCAACATTATGCTTATCACGGTGAAGGAGCGTACGCGCGAAATAGGCATCCGTAAGTCGATAAGGGCCACGAGGTTCTCCATACTGAGGATGGTGATTACCGAGGCGGTGATTATAACCACCGCCGCCGGTTATATCGGTATAGTGCTCGGGGTGGCGCTTACGGAGGTGGCAGGAAGATATTTCGTGGATACGGGCGAGGAGGGGGTTGTGTTCGTCGACCCGGGCGTGGATATTCCCACGGTGCTCTACGCCACGCTGTTCCTTATCGCCTGCGGGGTGGTTTGCGGGGTGCTTCCCGCCCTCAAGGCCACCCGTGTTAGCCCGATAGAGGCTATGAGGGCCGATTAAAGGCAGTAAGGCTGTTTATGTGTAATACAAAGGCAAAAATGTAACGGTACGCAAATGATGATTTGGGATAGGGACAGTATGCAGGAGATATGGGTTACCATATCGCGGAATAAGGTGCGGAGTATCCTTACGGGGTTCGGCGTGTTCTGGGGCCTGCTGATGCTGATTGTCCTGATGACCATAGGCAGCGGTTTCCGAAACGGTATAAACCAACTGGTGTCGGGAATTTCCATTAACACCTGCGAGTTCTGGACCTATAAGACCGCCGAACCCTATAAAGGTTACAAATCGGGCCGCTGGTGGCGGATGGACAACCGCGACGTAGAACTGATTCGGCGTAAAGCCCCCTCGGTGGAGTATATCGTGCCGATGATATACATGCGGTCCGACCGCAATATCGTGAACGGCACCAAATCCATGACCGCCCAGACCATCGGCACGACCGCGGATTACTTCCGCACCGTACGGCTCAATACGATGGCGGGCAGGGTGCTGCGAGAGACCGACGACAACAGCCGCCGTAAAGTATGCGTAATCGGCTTCGAGGTGCGCGACATGATATTCGAGCCGGACGAAGACCCGGTAGGCCGGTACATCAAGGTGAACGGTATCTACTTTCAGGTGGTAGGTGTCGTGGGGCGGTACTCCAATTCGGGGATGAACGTGGACAACCGCGTGATACTCCCCATCTATACGATGCAGGAGGTGTTCGGGCATGGCAACAACTTCAACAGCCTGACCTGCACCAGTAAGCCGGGTTACAGCCCCGGCCAGGTAGAGCAGGAGGTTACGGCTATCCTGAAAGAGGCGCACGACATTTCGCCCACGGACGAGATGGCCGTCCGCTCCTGGAACGTGGAGGAGGAGTTCAAAAAGATAAACAACGTCTACCTCGGGGTGAGTATCCTGATGTGGATCGTGGGCCTCGGGGCGCTCTTTTCGGGTGTAATAGGTATCAGCAACATCATGCTGGTATCCATCCGCGAGAGGATGCGGGAGATTGGCGTACGCAGGGCTCTGGGCGCTACTCCCGGTAATATAATGGGGCAGATAATCAGCGAGAGTTTCGTGCTGACGGGGCTTGCCGGGCTGGCCGGGTTCGTACTGGGGACGGGAATAGCCGCCGCTATGGAGTATGCCATGGACGGTAATTCCGGCGATGGGGGCGGCCTGCCTTTCCTGCCCGACTTCTCGCTGGGGCAGGCCCTCGGGTGCCTGGCCATACTGATAGCCTCGGGTATCTTCGCCGGGATACTGCCTGCTTACAGGGCGCTGAAAATTAAAGCCATAGATGCAATCCGGGACGAATAGCCCGGCTTTACGACACGATAAAAACGAAAACCTGTATACAGCTATGAAAAAGTTTTTCAAGTATTTCTTCCTAATCCTGTGCTCGGCTATCGTGCTGGGTACATTCGTTTGGCTCTGGAGAAAGTCGCGGCCGTCGGTGGAGAGCTACGAGCTCCTTGCGGTGGAACGGGGCGATATAGAGAATATGACGGTTACCACGGGAAAGATTTCCCCGAGGGACGAGGTGTTAATCAAGCCGAACCAGATATCGGGTATCGTATCCGAACTGAGGAAGGAGGCTAGCGACTATGTGCGCGTGGGTGACGTTATCGCCGTGATACAGGTAATTCCGGAAATGTCGTCGCTCAACTCGGCCGAGTCGCGTGTGAAGATAGCCGAAATAGAGCTGGAGAGGGTCGAAGGGGAATACAACCGCCGTAAACAGCTATTCGATAAGGGTTTGCTGTCGGGCGAGGAGATGGAAAAGGCCAACGCCGACTGGCTGAAGGCCTTAGAGGAGATGGCCACGGCTCAGGACAACCTCGATATAGTCCGCGACGGTATTTCCCGCAAGGCCTCGGCCGTGAGCAATACCCAGATACGTTCGACCATCGACGGTATGATACTCGATATTCCGGTGAAGGTAGGAAACCAGGTCATACAGGCAAATACTTTCAACGAAGGTACGACCATCGCCACCATCGCAAATATGAGCGATATGATTTTCATAGGCGATATCGACGAGACGGAGGTCGGGAAAATCCGTGTGGGAACCCCGATTAAGATAACCATAGGCGCGCTGAACGAGATGAAGTTCGATGCCGAACTGGAGTTTATTTCGCCCATGTCGAAAGAGGAGAACGGTGCGGTGCTGTTCGAGTTCAAGGCGGCGGCCCATATACCGGATTCGGTTACGGTCAGGGCAGGATATAGCGCCAACGCGGAGATTATCCTCGAGAGTGCCCGCGATGCCCTGTTGGTACCGGAAAGCGCCGTATCGTTCGAGAACGACTCGACTTTCGTCTACGTGGTCACCGACAGCCTGTCGGTGCCGCAGATTTTCGAGCGGACTCCGGTGTCGCTCGGAATCAGCAACGGCATCAAGGCCGTTATCACCTCCGGCCTCGGTGAGAACGACAAGGTGAGGGGTAACCTGATTGTGAAGAAAAAATAGGGGGCATAAGTATGAGGACACTGATAGCAACCAGTTCGCTTGCGCTGGCCGTGGCTGTTTCCGGCGGCCCGGCACCGGCACAACAACGGCCATGGACACTGCGCGAATGTATCGACTACGCGATTGAAAACAATATACAGGTAAAACAGTACGAGGTTTCGGTCGAGGAGTCGGAAGTGAGCCTTCGCAACGCGCGCAACTCCCGCCTGCCCAACCTTACGGCAGGTATCGGGCAGAATTTCAGCTTCGGGCGGTTTCTGTACGAGGATGTGGAAGAGGAGGTGAACAAATATATAAACAGCCAGACCTCGCAGTCGAGCCTCAGCGTATCAACGCAGATAAATCTATATCAGGGCAGGGCGATAACCAACAACATCAAGGCCGGACGGCTGGACCTCAAAGCCGAGATAGCGGGCCTCGAGAGCATCAGGGAGAATATAGAGCTTCAGGTCACCTCGTATTATCTCGAAGTGCTCTACCGGAAAGAGCTGCTCAAAGTTTACCGGCAGGAACTCGAACTGTCTCGACAGCAACTCGAAAGGGCGGAGATACTCGTTGAAACAGGTATGTCGCCGCGGACGGAACTTTTAGAGACCCGGTCGCAGGTGGCCCGCAACACGGTGCGGGTAACAAACGCCGAGGGGGACGTAGAGACCGCGATTCTGGACTTGCAACAGGCCCTTAACCTGACCATTGGCACCGATACGTGGTTCGACATAGCGGAACCCCGCACGGACGATGTTCCGGTGGATGCCAACTTACTTGCCGACCCTTACACAGTCTACCAGCAGGCCTTGGTTATAAAGCCCCATATACGGGAGCAGGAGTACCGGTTGGAGAGCAGCCTGTTCCGCGTACGGGCGGCAAGGGGCGGGCTGTTTCCGTCGATAAGTCTCGGGGCGTCGTACGGAAACAGTTACAGTTATATTTTCGGTGCGAGCGGTAATGCCGCTTTTATCAATCAGGTCAAGGAGCGCGGCAGCGAGAGTGTGGGAATCAATATCAGCATCCCGATCTACAACCGCGGCACGACGCGTAACAATATTCGTCTGGCTCAGCTCAACGTTCGCAGCCGCGAGCTGTACCTCGAAAATATGAAACTGTCCATCTATAAGGATATCCAGCAGGCCCACCGGAGCCTCCTCAATGCCATAGCCGAGCACACCGCCACGGAGACGGCCGTGGAGGCCTCCCGGGAGTCGTACCGGCTTACCGAGGAGAGTTTCTCGTTGGGCAGGGCCACGGCCATCGAGCTGTCCGAATCCCGCTCCAACCTTATCGCCAGCCTCTCCGACAGGGTGAGGGCCAGGTACGAGTATGTGTTCCGGTCTAAGATTATCGATTTTTATAAAGGGATACCGATATCGCTTTGAGTCATAAAACCTGCAGGAGGGCTACCACCCTCCTGCTCCCGGCAGTTTCGCGTTTTGTGGCCTTCCGGCTTTCCGCAGGTGAATCCTTATCCATAAAACGTCATTCTGAGCGTTAGCGAAGAATCTAAATCTCGGTTTGACCGGCGCGAAATCTGATGTAACACTTTCGGTTTTCTTTCTCCGTCCGCCCGGCCTCGCAGGCTCCTATACGGGGCTCCTTTCCTATTGGGGTCATCACTCTCGGGTTCCACTCCCTTACGGCTGCTCTGTTGAAATATACATGTTATTCCGAGCGCCAGCGAATAATCTTACTTAGGTCCGCCGGCTAATTCTGCGGCTTCACGGGGAAACCGGCAGAGTATAAGGTCCTTTAATCCGGCAGATACCCTGCCAATTTATGGCTATTTTCCTCCCCGTGCATAACTATTAGGTGGGAAGCCGTTTTGCTAAAGAGAGCGATTTTGGCGAACTTTACACCTCAATATATTACAATGCGACTATCCGAACTTAAACCCGGCCAATCGGCCGTTATTATAAAGGTCCTCGGTCACGGGGCGTTCCGGCGCCGGATTATGGAGATGGGGTTCGTCCACGGCAAAACCGTCTCGGTGCTGCTGGATGCGCCGCTGCGCGACCCGGTGAAGTACAAAGTTATGGACTACGAGGTGTCGCTTCGCCTCAGCGAAGCCTCGATGGTGGAGGTCATCACCGAGGAGGAAGCCCTCTTGATGGCGGGCGACCGCGACTCGGGCGGCGAAGTCGTAGAGCACGCATGGCACGAGGCAGCCGTCACGTCCAAGAACGTAATCCATGTTGCGCTGGTAGGTAACCCCAACAGCGGGAAAACTTCGCTGTTCAATGCCGCTTCGGGCCGCCACGAACATGTGGGCAACTACGGCGGGGTGACGGTCGACGCCAAGAAGGGTGCCTTTACCCACAAGGGCTACAAATTTGTGATATACGATCTGCCGGGCACCTACGCCCTGTCGGCCTATTCTCCCGAGGAACTCTATGTGCGCAGGCATCTGTACGACACAACCCCGGACGTGGTGGTCAACGTCGTGGCCGCATCCAACCTCGAGCGCAACCTCTACCTGACCACCGAGCTTATCGATATGGACTGCACCGCCGTGATGGCTCTCAATATGTACGACGAGCTGGAACAGAGCGGCGCGCGGCTGGATTACGACCGTCTTGCCGATATGCTCGGTATGCCTATCGTGCCTACGGTGTCGCGCTCGGGTAAGGGTATCGTGGAGCTTTTCGACCGGGTTATCGACGTGTACGAGAACCGCGACCCGCAGGTGCGCCATATCCATATCACCCACAACCGGGAGATGGAGAAGGCGATCGAGGCTATGGAGCGCGCCCTGAAGTCCGAAGGGAGCCTGCTCGAGCAGTTTTCGACCCGCTACGCGGCCATAAAACTGCTGGAAAAGGACAGGGAAACCGAGCGCACCATATCCTCGCACCCGCTCTACGGGGAGTGGCTGGACGTGAGGGACCGCCTTGCCGGAGAGGTAGAAACCGTTCTGGGTGAAGATGTAGAGACTACCGTCGCCAACGATAAGTACGGTTTTATCTCCGGAGCGCTCCGAGAGACCTACACACCCACGCTGAACGACGAAGTGAGAACCACGGGAATAATCGACGCCATCGTGACCCACAAGCTGTTCGGCTTCCCGATATTCCTATTTATCATGTGGCTGATGTTCGAGTGCACGTTCTCGCTGGGGGCCTACCCGATGGAGTGGATAGAGTCCGGTGTGGCGGCCCTCGGCGACTGGTTAGGCCGCGCGATGCCCGAGGGAATGTTTAAGGACCTGCTTGCGGACGGTATTCTCGGCGGGGTGGGGGGCGTAATAGTATTCCTGCCCAATATCCTTATCCTCTACTTGTTCATCTCATTTATGGAGGACTCGGGTTACATGGCCCGGGCGGCGTTCATAATGGACAAAGTGATGCACCGGATGGGGCTGCACGGCAAATCGTTCATCCCGCTTATCATGGGATTCGGATGCAACGTACCGGCGATTATGGCCACTCGTACCATCGAGAGCCACAGCAGCCGGCTGATAACCATACTCGTCAATCCCTTTATATCGTGCAGCGCGAGGCTTCCGGTTTATGTGCTGATAATCGGTACGTTCTTCCCGGCGCACGGTTCGGCGGTAATGCTGACCTTGTATCTTACCGGGATTCTGGTGGCGGTGGTCACCGCGCGGCTTTTCCGCCGGTTCGTGTTCCGGGAGGACGACACCCCGTTTGTGATGGAGCTTCCGCCCTACCGTATGCCCACGGCCCGCTCCACCGTGCGCCATATGTGGGACAAGGCCGCCCAGTACCTCCGCAAGATGGGCGGTATCATACTGGTGGCCTCGATAGTGGTATGGTTCCTCAGCTACTTCCCCCGGTACGACGGTGCGGCTCTGGACGGTACGCAGATAACTGCTGCCGCCTCGGGACAGTCCGCCACCGGGGAGAGGGCCGGGCAGAGTGGAGCGGTATCGGTGGAGACGGTTTCACCTGATGGCGCTTCGGCGGAAGCGGTGGCTTCCGTTCCAGGTGCGGCGGGCGAACTGAGAAAAGTTGCCCGGGGGGAAGTCGTCCCGGTGCGGGATGGTGCATCCGACGTTGGACCGGCAAACGGTACGGGGATGCACGCTTCGGGCGAAGGCGACACGGAAACCTCCCATACCATCTACCGGTTCAGCGGCGAAGAGGCTGCGGAAATTGCGGGTTTAATCCGGGCGGACGATGCACCGGGTACAATCGGGATTGTCAGGTTCCCCGCCCCTGTTACGGATGAAGGCGGAGAAATCGAAGAATACATGCAGCAGAAAAATTCCTATATAGGGCGGATGGGGCAGGCCATAGAGCCGGTGATGCGGCCGCTGGGCTTCGACTGGCGCCTGAGCGTTTCGCTGATATCCGGTGCGGCAGCTAAAGAGATAGTGGTCAGTACCCTCGGGGTTCTGTATGCCGACCACGGCGCTCCCGGCGCGTCGCTATCCGAGAAGCTCCGGGAGCCCGACCCGGTTACCGGACAGCGGGATATGAGCCCGCTCGTGGCGTTCTCATTCCTGATTTTCGTCCTTCTCTATTTCCCGTGTATTGCCGCTCTTGTGGCCATAGCCAAGGAGACTGGCAGCTGGAAATGGGCCGCTTTCTCGTTCGTCTACAATACGCTGACGGCATGGATAGTGGCTTTTCTGGTTTACAATATCGGGTCGCTCTTCATTTAGCGTGGATGGAATGCCGGGCATGGCCCGCGCCCTCGAAGAGCGCCCAGACGTCGGCACCGGGCGGAAATCCGGGCGGTCGAGGCAACAAACCGGAGACCGCGGTCGTTTTATATTATATAAAGTATTTACATACATATTTACCATTAAGCTAAAAAGTAGGGCTATATTTGAAGATGTGCGGGCCCGCCGGTGGCGGCTCGGCAGTCCACCGGAAAACAAAATAAGGTAATAATAAACCAAATAAGAGATAGTGATGATTCAGGTTTATCTGGTTATATTGACAGGATTGGTAACCGCCGCATATATCGTAGCGAAGGCGGTGCTGGCGCTCCGCCCCGGTCGGCACCGTGAAGCGAACGCCTGTACGGGCTGTGCCGGTTGCCCGACTGCACCGTCCCGCGGCCGCGGCAGGTCCGGGAACCCCGCATCCGCATCCTGCTCCCCGTCCGACGGTTGCCATTGATTTATAAAACGGGCTGGGTATGGACACATAAAACGGGAAGGCTCGAAGCCTTCCCGTTTTTTATTCTGCTTAAAACCACGCACCCCGCATTCGTGTCGGTATACCGCACATTCTTGTTCGGGGGGAACGGTCGGGCATGCCGGAATCGACCGGACCGTCAGATAAATTATTGTCCCGTCTCGTCGAGGGCCTGTTCGGCATCGCGCAGGTCTACATAACGCATAAATTCGAGCGCCTGCGGGCTGAGCCTGTCGTTGCGGTCGCGCCACAGGTTTTGCCGGATAAGGCGTTCGCGCGTGGCGTCCAGCTCGGCCGTTATGGGGAACTCCGGATGCGGTACGGCAAGTATCTCTTCACGCCTGCGCGGCCGGATATCGCGTGTATGCACATCTTGCCTGCTCATGGGGCGGCGATGGGCCTCCCATTTGAACCCGGGCAGGAACTCGTCCACATCGGCCGGGATTTTATCTATCGGGTATATCCAGTAAACCGGATCGAGCCGGTAGATTATCTCGTCTATCTGGCTCTCCTCGATAAAGAACGTGATATCGGCGCACTCACAGGTCATAAACCCGTCGATATCGCCCGTCTTGTCGTCCTCCATGTAGTAGTAGGTCTGCCCGTTGCCGAACACGTCGTGACGGTAGATATCGTTGTCGCGGAACCACGATACCATGAATTTCCCCTTAATCTGGTTGAACCGCTGCTCGTCCACCTGCGACGACATAAACGGGTTGCCGGTAAATTCCGCTTTGTAAAGCTGCTCGTCCCGGGTGAATATAACCATGAGGTCCGAGACCACCTGATTCTGGTCGGTCCACATTACGGGGTCGATTTGGAGATGGAGGGTCGAATCCTTCGAAAAGCCTACTATCGAGTCGCATACTGCCTGGAAGTCGTCACGGTAAATCCTCACGTTACGGTAACCGTAGAATACCCGCTGGAGAGAATCCTGCGGCCCTTCGGATTGCAGGGCCAGTAGCGAGCGCTCCTCGGCCTCCGATTCAGAAATCAGGGTCGAGAGAATCTCCTCCGCATTCCGCGACGGAACGGACACCACTGCCGTATCGACAGCGTTCGCCGCCAATGCTTCCTCCACGGCGGTCGTATAATATTCCCGTTTCAGCGAATCCCCGCCGATTTCTTCCCGCACCTGAAGCCAGAACCGGGCGGGAGATAACTCTGCCGCGACTGAGTCGTCCATGATGGCACCGTAAAGTATTGCGGATAGCTCAGCGTAGGGGCTGACGTACGGCTCGGTAGTCACAGTTACTTGATTGTCTGCTACTTCTCCGCCGTCCTGCGCACCGTCCGCGTAGGTGCGGCCATTCTGCTCCCCGTCCGAAGTATCGCCTTCCGACCTGTCACCGTCAGGCGTTGCTCCCTCTTCCGGCCTTACACTTTCCTGCCCGTCCCCGCTGTCCGGGTGCGGCCCCGGCGATAGAACACTGTCCCCGTCTACCGGTTCTTTATATCCTCCGGTTGGCGATATCTCGTCAATATCCTGTCCGTCCGCGCTGCCGCTATCTCCGCCCGGCTCGCCCGGTACGGCCATACCGGTTCTAAGGTGGTCGCCTCCATCACTCTCGGCGGCACGGCCGACCGGAGCCGCGTCATACCCGTCTGTTTCCACTTCATATCCACCGTCCTCACCGGTTCCGGCTTCTGTCCGTGCGTCCGCGTCCGTGTCACGGCGTTGCTGCCGCGACTGCCGTTCCGTCCGGTCCCGGCGGCGGTTCCGCCTGCTGTCCTGTTTAAATTCCAACTCTTCGGCGGCTTCCATCAACTGTCCGGCTTCCACTTCGCCCGACTCCGTAAGCCGGTCGAGGTCGTCGTCTTCGAACGGCTCTCCCGGCTCGTCGGGAGGCACTATCAATTCATATTTCGTACCCACCCCGTCCGGGTTCTCGACCAGCTCAGGCAATCCGTCCCCGGACAATAGTAACTCCTCGTCCCGTACGGGTCCGGAGTCGTGTATCTCCTGCTCCTCCGCAGAACCTGCGTAGCCGCCGGGGCCCGAGATAAGTTCCTCCATCGGGCTTTCACCCTCCGGGAGGCGGGATTCCTCCTCGCGGAAAAAGTCCACATCATAGTCGTAGGTATAGAAGAACATCGAATCCGACCGCATGTAGAGCGTGTCGGCGGGCGATTCGGGGTCGAAACTTACCAGCGACGGTTTGAGCGTGAGCATTCCCTGCTCCGTTTCGCCCCAGTATTCGCCGTAATCGCCGAACGCCATGGAGTTGTTCTCCTCGTCGATTATTTGTATGTCCCGGCGAAGTTCCGTATAGTCGTCCAGCGAGTTATGTATCAGCGTGTCGGCCCATATCTCCTGATTGTCGGTGAGGATATAGGAGTTGCTCGTAAATTCGTAATCGGAGGTTGCGTTGCGGTAGATACCGCGGTCGGCGAGCAGGATTTCGCCCTTCTCGTTCCATATTTGGGTGGGAGTGAAAAATTCGGCCACCTCGGTATCGAGGTTGTAACGGACCGAGTCCGAGACCAGTTTGTAGTCGGGGTTAATCAGTTCCACGGCTCCCGCACCGGTAAATTCACGGGTGTCGGTGTTGTAATACCCCCGCTCGGACTCCATATGGTTGTCGTTTTGCGTTAGAACCCCGCCCCCGCCGTATCTGCCCACATTGGTAAGGGTGTTGAAAATAAAGCGGTAGGTGTATAGCACCGCGTCCTCGTCCACCATCTTCACGATAGGAGCGTATACCCTTGCGGTGTTTGTTTCGCCGTTGTATTCCGCCCGGTCCCCGTACACGTAGGTAGTTCCATTGTTAATAACGACCCGCTTGAAGCAGTCCATCCGTTTTTCGCTGTACCGCACCGCGCTGTCGCATGTGATGACAGAGCCATTGTGGTAGAACACCACGTTGCCGAGAAGGTTCAGGGCGGTGGAATCCTCGGTAATATTGATGGGCCGCATGATATCGGCTTCGAAGTCAACCACCTTCATATTGCCGCCCGACTCATCCCCGCCTTCGCCGAACGTTCCGGCGGTGGACTCTTCCATATCCACGTCGATAAAGTCTTCGGAGTCCTCCCCATCCGCTTCCGGACTTTCGGATTGCGATGTGCGGGACAGGCTGTCCGCCGGTGCGGCAGGCAGTGTAGGGGTAGGGCTGACGGGAATGCTGTCCGAGGGATTGGCCAGCGGGTCATCGTCGGGTGCTTCACCGTCTAAAAGTAAATCGTCGTTGGGAAGGGTTTCCGAACCTTCTTCCGGAGCGGTCAAAGGGTCTGCGGGTATTTTGTCGGTGCCGTCCGGTGAATCGAGGGGGTCGGCTGTCCGGTCCGGGTCTCCGGTCGGAGCGGGCTCCGGCTCGTCGTCCCACGGGATTTCTTCATCATCGCCTGCATCGTCCCCCCCGTACGGTCTGCTATCGGGCTCCGCTGAATCATCCCCGGTATCGAGCGGTCCCGATTCCTCCGGTTGCCCGCCGCCGTCTGCAACTACTTCATCAGGACCGTCGGCAAGGCCTTCCGTCCAACTGCCGGTCCCGTCCGAAATCACTTTCTCCGGCGCACCGGCCCCGTCCGTCTCCAAAGCGGTTTCCCCCCCGGCCTTCTCGGTCCGGGCCTTTTCCCCTTTACGGCTTCCGCCCTTACGGGAGACGTTGCACGAAGAGAAGACGAGGGCCGTTATTGCCGAAAGCAATAATACTTTTACGATTATGGACGTTACCCTCGGCACTGGTCAGATGTGGGTTACTTGAGCCATTCCGGGTTTTGGAACTCGTCGGCAATGCGGAAATCCGGGTCTATGCGGATAAACATGCTGCTGATTTTGCGGTTCAGCCATTTCAGGTATTCGTTCCTCATCTTGTCCATCAAGGCCATCTGTTCCAGCTCCAGGTAATCCTCGTTAAGGTTGGCCGTGTGGGAAGGGATTATTTCTATGAGTTTCACTATCTTACTTAACTTATTGCCCATCAGATCCTCCGATTGGAAGGCGCCGGATATCTCGCCCGGCTGGAGGTTCTCGAGGGCGCGGAAATCGTCCACCGGCAGGTTCTCCTTATAATGTTTGGTGGTGGCGTACGATGCGTCCATCACGAAACTGCGTTCGAGGAGTTCGAGATTGCTGACCAGCCCGCCGTTGAATTTCGAATACTTGTCGTCCGAATATTGCAGGGCGGCCTGTTCGAAACTTATCGAGTCGGCCCTTATCTGCGTGGCGAGGCTGTCGAGAAACTTGCTGGTCTCGTTCATCTCGTCTATGGTAAACTGCGGGCGGATAAGAATATGCCGTGCCCGGTAGTTCGGACCGTTCTTGTCGATAAGCTGTATGATATGGAAGCCGTAGATGGTCTCCACGATTTCGGATATCTGCCCGGGGCGCAGTTTCTCGAGCGCCTTGCCGAACGGCTGTTCGAACTGCTCCACCGGCATCGGGTCCAGCTCGCCGCCCATAGCCGCCGACCCGTCCTCTGAGTACATGCGGGCCAGCACGTCGAAGCGCGTCCCTTCGATAATCCTCTCCCGCAGGCTGAGCAGCTGCTCGCGTGCCCGCAGTTTCGCCTCCCTCGACGATTCGGGGAACCGCGTTATCTGCGAATATACATACTGTATCGGTATTATGGGAAGGCTGTCCCTCGGGATGCCACGTACGAACCTTTCGACCTCGCCCGGGGTGATGCTCACCTTGCTGTTTATCTCGTCGCGCATGCCGCGGGCATACTCCTGCTCTTCCAGCCGGTTGGTAATGATCCTTTTGATTTCGTAAATCGGGCTGTGAAAGTGCTCTTCCAGCGCGGCCACCGAACCTATCTGCGCCACCATGTTGCCGACCCTCTCCTCGGCTTCGCCCATAGCGGCTACCCGGTTTATTTCAATGGAGTCGATAAGCGCCTGGTTATAGAGCAGTTTCTGTTCCAGCAGTATTTCGAGGGCCTCGATGCGCGGGTTACGGTCCGAAGTGTAGCCCATCTGCCTGCGCTCCATGGTGAGCTGTTCGACCACCTCCTCTATATCCGAGTAAAGGATTATGGAGTTACCGACTACCGCGACCACCTTGTCTACCGTGAAATAATCGGGCGAATTGGAACGTAGGGCCGTGGCGGCCAGCATTAAAAGGGAAACGGCAGTGAGGCTCGCTTTTTTTATCATATTCCTCAGTTATATGTAATTACAAATTTATCTCTACTTCCCGGTTTTCGAGTGCCGCGCGGTAGATACTGTCCTCGGCGTTGCGGATTATCTCCTGTCTGCGCTGTGTAAACAGCACGCGCTGTATCAGTTCCCTCACCCTTTCGAGCGGGGTCGGATCGCCCGCTGCGAGCCGGTCGGTGACCACGACATACCATGTATCCCCACCGTCACGTATCTCCTCCACTTCGCGTGAGGAGAATATACGCATAGCCGCCTCCTCGGTCGAAGTCGGCAGAACTGCCATAAAGTGGCTTAGGTCGGTCCACGAATCGAACTCGTGAAGTTCGAAATCGTTCTTGAGGCTGGTATCTATAAAATCCTGGTATTTCTCCCCGCCGCCTTTCATCAGGTCCCTCAATTCCTTTTTCTGCCGGTAACTGTCCGGTACCTTCACGGCCGCGCCCTTTACGATGGGGCGGTCCAGCAGGAACTCCCCGCGGTGGCCGGTATAATACTCTTCGATTGTGTGGTCGTCGTATAGGGAGTCGAGCCTTGTATCGACATAAAACTGTTCCAACCGGTGAATCAGCAGCGAGTTACGGTACTCCTCCACCATCTTTTCGATATCCTCGGTCGTGCCGCTGAACACTTTCTCGGCCTCCCTGACTTTGAGTTGCTTCTTGACCCACATATCTACGTATGATTCCACGAGCGCCAGCGAGTCCTCCCCGGGCATCGGGGCGGTGAAAAGGTGGGCCAGTTCCGATTCGTATAACCTTTTGCCACCTGCCGCGGCGACCTCCCTCTCCTGGTCCCCCGGCGCCGTACGTCTGCACGAAACCGTTGCGAGACACGCCAGCAGGGCCGATATGTATAGGCAGGTTCTTCTCATAAAACAGTGCAAAGGTAAACTTTTATTTTGTTAGAACGAAGATGCCCCGTTTTTATTATATGGCCGGTTATTTCCGCACTTTATCCTGCCGGAGCCTCGTCCGCCCCCGCAGTGTTGGGCCTTTGCAGTTCACGAACAAGCCTCCATCCGGCTACCAGGAAAATCAGGCAGCACAGCCCGTATACGGTCCAGTACCAGGTGTCGTTGCCGAAGGCGTCCCGGGTGAGCGACAGGTTATTGCCGAACAATTGTAAGAAGGTAAAAGCTATGGCGTTGTTGATGGCATGGATTAGTATTGCCGGGGTCAGTGAACCCGACCTTAAATAGATATAGCCGAGGATTATGCCGATAAAGAAGGCATTGATTGCCTGCTGGGGAATAATATGCACCACACCGAACACGGCCGCGGCCAGTAGCACGCCTCTTACACGCCCGTAGCCGCCCGTAAGTTCCTGTTGTATCAGTCCGCGGAACAGTACCTCTTCAAGTATCGGTGCCGCCACTATCGTGGTAAGCATGGCCCAGCCGCCGGAGCCAATCGCGTCCTGGAGGCGGTCGAGGTATTCGGAGGGGAACAGTTCGAGCAGTGGTTCGAGCACCATCGAGGTGACCATTACCATCACAAGCCCCGAGAGGATAAGGGTGGGATTGGTGCGCCGGAGCGAGAAAGAGAAAGGCCGCACTACCGTGCCTTTGCGCGTGGTGAGCCACCATGCGAAAATAATCGTAAGCCCGAACGAGACCACGTACGAAAGGAATCCGGCCAGCTCGGGGTTGCCTTCCCCTCCGTTTCGCACTATAACGTCCACCACCTGCCCGATAAACATCGAGGCGATAAGCACCCCGACGATGGCAAGTATGTTGGCCCATACGGGTAGGATTTCCCGTTGCGGCGGCACGGGAGAGTGGCCGTCGTCCCCGGTAGGGTCGTCATTACCGTGAGGCAGGCCGCTATCCGATGCGTTACCGGGCATCGGGCCGGAGCCGCCGGTCTGGTTGCCCGCGGTACCAACCGGATTTACCCCGCCAATATCAGTGGATACGGTAGTGTCCCACCGGGGCGCCGAGCCGCCCGGACTGCTGTGATTATCCGATAGGTTTCCATAGCCCTCGTTGCCTTCTTTGCCCGCACTGCTCTTCCTGCCCACAAAGCCCGCATGGCCCGGAAAGTCTCTGTGACTGTCGCGGCCGGAAATGCTTTGACCGTCATCGGTTCTCAATCCGTCCGCATTATCCGGCGGGGCCTGTGTAGCGTATCTATTCCTATTATTCATATTTGTTGTGCAGCTTACGGGTACCCGGAAGCAAATTTTGAGCCCTGTTCACCTGTAAATGAACCGATTTTATCATGTATTCGGCCGAAGCATAGGGGCTGTTCTTAACCGGTGGGCGGAGAGTATCACGCCGTGCCGGTCAAAGTCCGGCCACGGCGCAAAATATATTACCGTAGCCAGCGCATCCCATTCCGGAATCCCAATCCTCACAAAGGGGATAATCCCTTACGATTTCTCCTGCCGGCCCCGATGGGTTGCCGCTCAGTCCCCGAGGGTGGCCACCATAACGGCCTTGATGGTGTGCATCCTGTTCTCGGCCTGGTCGAATACCACCGATGCGGGCGATTCGAACACCTCCTCGGTAACCTCCATCTCGCAGATGCCGAATTTGGCGAGGATATCGCCCGCCACCTTGGTCTTGTCGTTGTGGAAGGCGGGCAGGCAGTGGAGGAACTTCGCGTCGGGATTGCCGGTGGCCGCCATCATGGCCGCATTGACCTGATAGGGTTTCAGAAGGGCGATACGCTCCTGCCACACCTCGTCCGGTTCGCCCATCGACACCCACACGTCGGTGTAGATAAAATCTGCGCCCCGCACCCCGTCGGTTACATTGTCGGTGACCTCGATCCGCGAACCGGTTTCCGCGCCGATTTCACGGCACTTGGCCGTAAGGCTCCGCGACGGGGCGCACTGCGGCGGGCAGACCGCCGTATAGTCTATCCCCAGCTTGGCACAGCCGGCCATCAGCGAGTTGGCGACGTTGTTTTTGGCGTCGCCGCAGAAGCAGAGTTTCATTTGCGAGAGCGGTTTGCCGCAGTGCTCGCGCATGGTGAGAATATCGGCGAGCACCTGTGTTGGGTGCGACTCGTTGGTCAGACCGTTCCATACCGGCACTCCGGAGTGCTGTGCAAGAGTCTCCACTATCGACTGGGCATACCCACGGTACTCGATACCGTCGTACATCCGGCCCAGTACCCGTGCGGTGTCCTCGATACTCTCCTTCTTACCTATCTGCGAACCGGTGGGACCCAGGTACGTAACACACGCCCCCTGGTCGAACGCGGCCACTTCGAACGAGCAGCGAGTACGTGTGGAGTCCTTCTCGAAAATCAGCACCACGTTGCGCCCGCACATACGCCGCGTCTCGCGGCGCTCTTTCTTCTCTGCCTTTAGCGTCGCTGCAAGGTCGATAAGATAGGTCAGTTCTTCCGGGGTGAAATCGAGGATTTTGAGGAAACTCCTGCCTTTGAGGTCTGCCATAACTGTATGTTTTAAGTAATTATTAATTCTTTGTTCCGGTGGGTGCCGGTGCCTTCCTGAACGGAATTTGACCGGCCATGCACGCCCCGCAAACCGGATGCCGGGCCGTCCCGGAATCCTGCGTACGAATCCCGACTTCAAATATAACTATTTTTGGCCCGGCCGGGCAGGCGTTTAAATTAGATTGGAGATTTTTGATTAGTTTTGTGGGTTAATCGCCTGTTAGAACGAAAACGAACCCATGGGAAAGATCGTAGCACTTGCAAACCAGAAAGGCGGAGTGGGGAAGACCACCACGGCCATTAACCTTGCCGCGAGCCTTGCCGTGCTCGGCAAGAAGACTCTCCTTGTGGATGCGGACCCGCAGGCCAACGCCACTTCGGGTCTGGGGTTCGACAATTCGGGAGCCAATATTTACGACGTCATTAACGGCGACAGTCCGGCCGCGGAGGCTATTCTCAAAAGCGGGGATATTAAAAACCTGTGGCTGATGCCCTCGAGCATAAATTTGGTGGGGGCCGAAACTGAGCTTTCGAATACCGAGAACGGCCATTTCGTGCTCAAAGGAGTTCTGGACGGGGTCAAAGAGGCTTACGATTACATTCTGATAGACTGCTCCCCTTCGCTGGGTTTCGTTACGGTGAACGCGCTCGTGGCGGCGGACAGCGTACTGATACCGGTGCAGTGCGAATATTTCGCCCTCGAGGGGTTGGGCAAACTTCTGAATACCATAAAGATGGTGAAGGAGGAGCTGAACCCTGCGCTCGAAATAGAGGGGTTCGTAATGACGATGTATTCCCGCACCCGTCTTGCCAATCAGGTAACTGTTGAGGTCAGGGAGCATTTCGGCCCGCTCGCCTTCGAGACCATCGTGCAGCGGAATATCCGCCTGAGCGAGGCGCCGAGTTACGGTAAGCCTGCGCTGTTGTACGACGCCGCGTCCACCGGCAGCGTAAACTACCTGAATCTGGCCAAGGAATTTATCAAACGTAACCGCAAGTCGGGCAGGAAATAGAGTAAGCCGCGCCGAAACAGGTGGGCCGTCTGCGTGGGTCCGGCAAGGACCGGGCATAATAATAAGGGGAATACCGAGTTAAAAGGATATATGAACGCAAAGAATAAAGGATTGGGCCGCGGCCTGGGGGCTATTTTCGAAATAGAGAACCGCAACGCTCCCACGGCGTCGGGCAAGAGCCTGACCCGCGAGGTGGCCATCGGCGAGATTAAACCCAACCCGAAACAGCCCCGGACCCATTTCGACGAAGCCGCCCTTGCGGAGTTGGCCGACTCGATACGCGCGCTCGGGGTTATACAGCCGGTGACGGTTAAGAAGGAGGACGACGGTACTTTTACCATTATAAGCGGTGAGAGACGCTGGCGGGCCGCCCGGATTGCCGGACTGGAAACAGTACCCGCATATATTCGCGAGGTGGACGACCAGACCCTCCACGAAATGGCGCTGGTGGAGAATATCCAGCGCGAGGACCTGAACCCGATGGAGGTGGCCCTCAGCCTGCAACGGCTCGTGGACGAGTGCGACCTGACTCAGGAATCGCTCTCCGAGAGGGTCGGTAAGAAACGCTCGACCATCGCCAACTATATGCGCCTTCTCAGGCTGCCGGTGGAGGTACAGTCGGCACTGCGAGAAGAGTATATCACGATGGGCCATGCCAAGGCCATTGCCGGTGCGCCGGAGGAAAGGCAGGTAGCGGTTTTGAAAAAGACCCTCAAAAAGGGCCTCTCGGTGCGGCAGGTCGAGGAGCTGGTGCGCCGTATGTCCGAAAAGGGGACCAAGGCCGGGCAGGAGGAGGAAGAGTATCCCGAAGTGTACGGCCGTTTGGTGGAACAGCTCGAAAGGTATTTTACACAGGATATCTCGATAAAGAAGAACCGCAGGGGCGGCGGACGCATCGTTATCGGATTCAACGACGACGAGGATATCCGCACCTTCATCGAGAGGTTCTCCGGGAGGTAGGTCGGTCTCAGTTCCATGGTTGGCTGTCTAAGGGACCGCAATCGGCAGGTATAATTTATGAATCCGGGACGGTTTGTGTCGGAACGGGTGCGAAAAAACGGATTGATTAAGTAATACATAATATATTTCCCGATGTATATTCCGTTAGGTCGTGCGCAGTCAGGCTGTATGGATAACTGGTTAAGGCCCGGAGTAGGTTGGTGGAACAGGAAATAAGTATTACATAATGCAGTCGTACGGGATGGACGAAAGAAGTAATTCCCCGGTAGGATAAGTCGGGGGAGTAACTGATATCGGTGAGCAAACCTGAAAGGTAACATACCGGAGGGCGGGCTTCCTGAAAGAAAGTAAAGTAATACGTATTATTTCCCGGACACCGGGAATCCCGGGAGATACCGGGGCGGACCCGCGCCGGAAGGCCGGGCGATATTTACAGGATACGGATGCGGAGAACCGTAAAGATAAATATATGCGTTTGGTGCCTGCTGGCAGTGCTGTCGGCAGCGGCCGGGGAGGTATTTGCCCGCGGACTGTTACCGCAGGCAGAAGGCCATATGGTGCCTCGGGCCGGAGAGAATTTATGGACGCAATTCCACGCAAATCTGTTACCGCAGGCCGGAGAGAATGAATCCCGGCAGGCCGCAGAAAATGTCTTTACGCGTTTCGGTGATAACATATTCTCACCGGCCGGAGACAGCAACACACCGCAGTTGGCCGAAAACATATTTCCGGGGTCCGGAGAAAGCATATTGCCTCAGGCCGGGGAAAGCATATTACCGCAGGCAGGGGAAGATCTGTTCCCGAAAACCGACGCGGGACAGTTGCCGCCGGCGGGACAGAATCAGGGCCAGCGCAGGGCGTTCAGGGTGGAGGGCGGTGTCGCCCGGGCCGCCGAGGCCCGCCGCGCCGCCGGGACGGAAGCCTACACCCCCGCCGATTCTCTTGCCGCGGACTCGTTGGGGCTGACCCTGCTGGGTCTCGACTCTCTCCGGCAGTCTCAGCGCCTGCCGCTCGTGGAGCTGGCACGCACGGTGGGCGACAGTCTTGCCGCCGACTCCCTCGAAATGACCGTGTTGGAACTCTGGTCTATAATCGGGGAGTACCGGACCGACTCGGTCCGCTTTCACGATATCGCCCGCACACGCTATTATGCCGACTCGCTGCACCTTACTTACGAGGAGGCCGACCTCTACCGGCAGACGGTGGAGACCGATTCCCTGATTGCAATAGGAGCTCTCGCGCCGCCCGATACCACGGCGGGATGGAGCAGGCGTCAGCTAAGGCGGCTGGAGAGGGAGCTGCGGTGGAACGACCCGGAGTTCGTGCCGCACAACCGCTTCTTTAAAGATTCCATACCCATATCGAGGCTTACGGCAATCTCGTTCGCAGTACCCGGCTATTCGCAGCTCTACAACAGCCAGTACTGGAAAATCCCCGTACTCTACGGCACGGTGGGTACCTCCGCGGCGTTCTGGGCGACGCAGCAGAAACAGTACAAGAATTATAAACAGCAGTACGACGACTATATCCTGAATAACGGTGCGGCGCGGACGGACGAGCTGGACGCCATCCAGTCCCGGATGATAAAGAAGAACACCACCCGCCAACTGCTTATGTTCGCCACAATCGGGTCGTATATCTACTTTATCGGCGACGGGGCGGTGAACTATCCCGGAACCACCACGGCCGTCAAAAAGGCTACCATGCTATCTATGATATTCCCCGGTGCGGGGCAGGTTTATAACCGGAGCTACTGGAAGGTGCCATTCGTGCTCGGGGGGTTCGCCACGATGGCAATGACCATCGACTGGAACAACCGAGGATACCAGCGGTTCAAGCTGGCCTCGGACATGGCCGCCGCTTCGGAGAGGAACGGCACCGACCGGCTCGACGAATTCCCCACCTACTCGGCCGATTTCCTGCGCAAGATTAAAAAGAGCTACCGCCGTAACCGTGACCTGTGTATTATTCTCACGGGTGCCGTGTACCTGCTCAATGTGATAGATGCCCATGTGGACGCACACATGAAGGATTACGATATCAGCGACGACCTGTCGTTTAACTTCTCACCGGTGTTGATGAACACCAACTCGATGACCTCGAAGGCTGGCCGGAACACTTTCGGGATGCAGTTTTCGGTAACATTTTAAATTCCCATGAAACATATTATTCCCATCGTTTGCCTGTTTATAATTATCGCCGCACCGACGGCTACGGTTACCGCGGGCTTCGCCCCGGACCGGTTTACGGACCGCGTGGTGGAGGAGGCGGCCGCACCGGCAGGCACCCCCGACAGGAAGCTGTCGCGCAGGCAGCGGAAAAAACAGGAGGTTTCCGAAATCGAAACGGTTTCTAATGGAAATCTCGAAACGGAGGAGCAGGTAGAGGAGTATTCATCAGGGGAGGTGGTGGAGACCGTGGCCGGATATTGGGAACTTCCCGAACCCGGTGCGTTCCACGACGTGAACGCCTCGTCGCTGGCCGGGCTGGAGGTGTGGGACGATGCCCTGCCGCTAAATTTCGCTGATACCCCCGAGACGCTCGATTCGCTCGTAGCTTTGTGGTACCACGACAGCGTTTCGGCCAATTATGAGGAGTATTTCAAACAGTTTATCGATCTCGATTCCACTGCCGCGGTGGCCGGAGAGCTTCCCGATACGGTCTACCGGGACAGGTTGAGGTGTCTCGTTTCGCCCATCTACCTCGGGTATAACGATATCGTGAAGCGCTACATCGTAGCCTATACCCAGACCCGCAAGGGGACGATGGCCCGCATGATAGGCCTCTCCATGCTCTACTTCCCGATGATAGAAGAGGAGCTGGCAGCGGCCGGAGTCCCCCTCGAGCTGAGGATGCTTCCGGTGATTGAATCCGCTCTGAATCCCGTTGCGGTATCGCGAGCGGGGGCGACGGGGCTGTGGCAGTTTATGTACGCCACGGGGAAACATTACGGGCTGGAGATAACCTCGTACGTGGACCAGAGACGCGACCCGGTGGCCTCGACCCGTGCGGCCTGCCGGTACCTCGGCGACCTTTACGGGATGTATAACGACTGGACTCTGGCGCTGGCCGCCTATAACTGCGGCCCGGGGAATGTAAACAAGGCTATAAAACGGGCCGGTGGCAATGCCCGCACCTTTTGGGACATTTACGACTATCTTCCCCGCGAAACCCGTGGGTACGTACCCGCGTTCATAGGGGCAACCTATGCCTTCCATTATCACCGACAACACGGGATAGAACCCGTTTACCAGCCGCTTCTGCTGGCCCGCGACACCATAAGGATAGACCGGCTGATGCACCTTGAACAGGTCTCCTCCACGCTGGGGCTCGATATCGAAACCCTGCGGGCCCTCAACCCGCAATATAAAATGGATATAATTCCGGCCGTGGGTAAGACTTATGAACTCCACCTGCCGCAGTCGGAAATAGCACGCTATATCGAACTCGAACCCGAGGTGCACGCGCGGGATACGGTGTACCTTGCTCAGTACGTCAGGAAGGACCCCGTAACCAACCAGCAACAATTCGAGATAAACGCCACCGAGTACCGCGTCAAGAGCGGCGACACACTGGGGGCAATCGCCCGAAGGTACGGGGTGACGGTCGGCCAGTTGCAACGGTGGAACAATATCACCGACCCGAGCCGCCTGAGGATAGGACAGCGGATAGAGATACATAAATAGGTCGGTGTGGGGGGCTGTCGCCGGTTGACCCAGATAACGGGGGGATGTCCGGCCGGAAGACGGTCGGGTCGGCCGGGGACGGCCGGAAAATGGGGTAGGTCGACAAATAGCCCCTGAAATACGTAGAAAGATAACCTCCGGCTTTAGTCCTACCGGTCCACGGAGATTAACAGAAAAAGTTGATGATAAACAATCATGCCGACACCATAGCGGCCGTAGCAACCGGGCAGGGCGGAGCCATCGCCGTTATCCGGGTCAGCGGTCCGGATGCTTTTAAGGTATGCGACACGGTGTTCCGGCCCGTATCTGGCAAGCCGTTAAACCTTGCTAAGGGTTACACGGTGCATTACGGCAGGATTGTGGACGGGGACGAAACGGTTGACGATGTGCTGGTTACTGTATTCCGCTCTCCGCGGTCGTATACGGGCGAGGATATGGCCGAGATTTCGTGCCATGGGTCCGGGTATATCAAGGGCCGGATAATCTCGCTGCTGACCGGCGCCGGGGCGCGTGTTGCCGGGGCGGGCGAGTTCACCCTGCGCGCCTTTATGGCCGGTAAGATGGACCTGTCGCAGGCCGAAGCCGTCGCCGATATCATAGCTTCGGAGGACCGGGCGTCGCACACCCTTGCGATGAACCAGATGAAAGGCGGCTATTCGGCCGGTCTGCGGGTCCTTCGGGGCGGACTGGTAGAACTGGCGTCGCTTCTCGAACTGGAACTCGACTTTTCGGAAGAGGACGTGGAGTTTGCCGACCGAAGCAGACTCATCACACAGATAGACTCGATTACGGCGGAGATAGAGAGTCTCAAAGAGTCGTTCCTGCTGAATAATTCCATCAAAGAAGGTATTCCGGTAACGATTGCGGGTGAACCCAATACAGGCAAATCGACCCTGCTCAACACCCTGTTACGCGAGGACCGGGCGATGGTCTCGGATATCGCCGGGACCACACGCGACGTGATAGAGGAGTCGCTGGTGATAGACGGGGTCAGGTTCCGGTTTACCGATACCGCCGGCCTGCGCGAGACCGACGACCGGCTCGAAGGGATGGGAATCGAGCGCGCCCGTAATTCCATCGCCAAGTCGCGGATACTACTATACGTGGTTTCCCCCGACGGTAAGGGAAGCTACCCGGTGGATGCGGCATTGGCCGGGATGGCGGCTCTCCGGCTCGGTGAAAATACGACGGTGTTCCTGATTCTTAACAAATCCGATATGGTCGGTGGCCGTAAGGTAGACCCCGCAGCCATACTGCGGGATGTAAATTCGGGTGATTCCGGCTCCTACCTGACCGGCTCCACCGAGACAGGTTCTGCACTGAAGGACTCTTCCAAGACCACATTTATCGATACCGGCTCCGCCGATATTGCCTCCGCCGTGAAGGTGGATAAGATACTGCTGATTTCCGCCAAGGAAGGGACGGGAATCGACGAACTGACCGCCGCCCTCTCCGGCACGGTCGACCGTGACAGCCTCTTCGCCGGTGCGACGATAGTAACCAATTTCCGCCATTACGAAGCCCTGCTGCACAGCGGGCAGGCTTTGGAGCGTGTCCGCCACGGTTTGGAAACGGACCTGGCCGCCGATCTGGTGGCCGGAGATATCCGAGACGCTATCTACCATTTAGGCACCATCACCGGCGAAATTACCAACGATGAAATACTCGGGTCGATATTCTCCACATTCTGTATCGGAAAGTAAACCTTACAATTATTCGGATAATATATTAAATATCAAAAAACCCTTTCTGTGAAAATCTTTTTGAATGCCTAATCGCACCAATAATTGCAATATCGTTCATCCCATGAAAACATTTTTGTTCGCATATAATCCCGAAAACTGGTACTGGGATAATATAGAAACAGCTATTTCGAATATAAGGGACACTGGGGTTCATCTTGAAAAATGGAGTATCAGAAGTTATAAGCAGGTGTCGGTCGGCGACAGGGCTTTTTTGATGAGGCTCGGAAGGAACACCGCAAATAAAGGAATAATAGGGGCGGGCTATATCGGAACGGACCCTTTTCTTTCCGAACATTGGAACGGAAGCGGTGAGCTGGTCCACAGTGTGATTATAGAGTTCGACACCCTTTCGGAAAAGCCCTTCATAACTCTCGATGAACTCCGGACTTTGCCTTCACACAATTGGACACCTCAATCATCGGGGCAGGCCATTCCTGATAATGTTGCTTCAGGATTGGAAGAGCTGTGGTTCAAAAAAACCCTCGGCAATGCGGATAAAATATTCGGTGACAATTCATTGAGGGAGGGAGCCGTTAAGACGGCCATATCGAGAAAGTATGAGCGTAACCCCCGGGCACGCCGGTTGTGTATCGAGGCCAACGGCTGTTCCTGTAAGATATGCTGCTTCGATTTTAAGGAAACTTATGGGGAACTCGGCGAGAATTATATCCATGTCCACCACATCGTACCGCTATCGGACGTCGGAGAGGAACATAGGATTGTCCCGGAGAGAGACCTTATACCGATATGTCCTAACTGTCACGCCATGATACACCGCAAATCGCCTTCACTGGGCATTAACGAGTTAAAGGAGTTATTGTCACGGCGGTCCTGAAGGGTCGGAGTAACGACTGGGATAAAGAGCCACTCGATGGTACCTTGGAAATGAATCAACCGTTTTCCTCGTAGGCGTATTCCACGGCGCGGTTGAGGATACAGGCCAGCGGGTAGGTTTTGCGGAAGTCTTTGGCGGCCCGCTCGGCAAGGCCGGGGGCCGTGATATAGTCCGCGTCGAGCGGCTTCTCGATATAAAAATCCCTCTGGCGAAGGTAGTGGTCGAACGCATGCCCCTCGGGAAATCCTATCGGGTTCTTTTTAAGTCGGTTTTCGGTGTTCAGCCGGAAGCCTTCGGCCCCTCTTATAGCCTTGTCGATTTCCGCCCCGTTATCCAGTATCTCTTCGCGGACGCTTCTCAGTACGAACGGCGCGGGCATATAAATTCCGCACGACAAGAAACTACCTCCGGACCCCTCTCCGGGAGGTTCGAAATGGATGTAATAGCCTGCATATTCGGTCTTTTTACCTCCCCGGCATACGTATACGCCGAGGGCGTGTTTGTAAGGGCCTTTCTCTTTGGAGAACCGCTGGTCGCGGTAAATCCGGTAGGTGCAATCCTTCGGGCCGAGAACCGCGGCGTCGGTATCGAACCGGGCTATCGCGGCGATAAACTCTTTCGCGAATAAGTTGTATACTGAAAGTACCTCTTTATACCTATCCTTGTTAGCGTCGAACCACTGTTTATTATTATTCTCCCGCAGGTCGCCGAGGAAATCTAAAAGTCTTTTCATTTTGTCCGGGCTTATTATTGTGCAGGTCTCAAATTTACGGTTTATTTCGGTAAAGGGCCTCCCCTTAGGCATAAATCTTGCGACTGACCGCGTGTGAGATGCCTTTGATTAGGGTTGGCACTTCTAAGGCCGGAACAATGGCACGGGCATTACCACACCTGTAATATCCCCGGAAATTTCACGGGCTGCGGGAGATGTGTGAATATGTGCGGAGAGTGCCGCTTTAGGGCGGTGCCGGAGAAGCAGCCCGTGTTTTTATTTTAATAATTGGATGATGAGCGATATACGTTCGAGGAGACTGGTGGGATTGCTGGTGAGGATTGTTTTGTTTTTCGTGGCCTCGGCCGCTGTGGTATGGCTGTGGAACGGGATTATACCGTGGGTAATCGGGTTTCCCCCGGTCACCTACTGGCAGGCGGCCGGGTTACTGCTGCTCACCCGGATACTATTCGGCGGACTGCTTAGCCGCCGCACCGTTTATCCGTGGACGGATGAGGACGTTAGGCGCGAAAATTCCGCAGCGGGAAATGCCCCCGATAAGATGGCTCCGGAAGAGGAGGACGAGTCGAGGCTCCGCAACCGGGTGTTCCTGAACGAGGCGGACGACCTTTAGTCCATAATTGGCTTGTCTGCCATCTATTTGTAGTAATTTACCCTTACGGTAACGACATAGTATTTTTTCCGTGTTTATATTTCGATTGATTCTGGGGCTGTTACGCCCCTTTTTTGTTATCTTTCGATAAAAAAGACTTGGCTATGGATATACTTATTGTCCAACCCGATATAATATGGATGGACCCGACTGGAAACCTCCGGCGGCTGGACGGAATACTGAAACGGGCTATAACAGGCGGGGAAGAGAACAGTGTCGACCCCGACCTGATTGTACTGCCGGAAATGTTCGCCACGGGGTTTTGCATGGATGCCGCATTGGCCTCTGAGACAGGGGTTGAGGTGATGGAATGGATGCGGACCACGGCCGGGCGGTACGATGCAGCGGTGGCCGGTACCGTTGCCGTCGGCGAGGGCGAGCACTATTATAACCGCTTCTGTTTTATCCTCCCGGACGGCAGCACCAACTTTTATGATAAACGCCATCTGTTCACATTTGGTGGTGAAAACACGGTGTATACGCCCGGGAAGGAGCGGGTGACGGTTGAGTGGCGGGATTGGCGGATACTGCTTCAGACCTGCTACGACCTGCGGTTCCCTGTGTTTTCCCGCAACCGGGGGGATTACGACCTTGCGCTCTATTGTGCCAGCTGGCCCGAAAAGCGTATAGCCGTATGGGATACTCTTATCCGGGCGCGGGCAATCGAAAACGCCGCATATGTGGTCGGGGTGAACAGGGTCGGTACCGACCCCGGCAATATGTATCCCGGCCATTCTGCGGCGGTGGACTTCAAAGGCGTTGCGGTGGCTGAGCTTCCGGAAGGAGAGAGAGGGTGTATCCGTTGCCGGTTGTCGGCAGAAGAGCTGCGCCGGTTCCGGGAGAAATTCCCGGTTCTCGGGGACGCGGACCGTTTCGCGATGGAGTTATAGTCCGCTCCTCCGTGACGGGTTACCGTGTATACACACCATACGGGAGCTTCGTGATGGAGTTGCGGTTTAAAACGGTTATACGGCAGGCCATTTCGAAACCGGAGGTTATTTTATGGGTATACGGAAGGCGCTTTTTGTGGGTACCGAATTTTTACCGCCCGGCCGGGGTAGCGGGGTACTCAAGGAGTAGGTAATGGATTGTTCAATCAATACCTATTTACCTGTGTTGTGAGGACTAATTAGGTTTGTTTATATGTATATGTAGTATTTATTATCTCAACTTTGTGATTAAATTACTGGTAACATCAGCTTGAGAGTGGTGTCAGTGCATAGGAGGAAAATATGTAGTATATATAAATTATTATGTAATACATATTAACCGGACGGGAAGTAATTATTTTATGTAGCCGTCGGTTCGTCAATTAAAAAAACCCTTCCCGAAGCGTAAACGGCACTATGCCGCGGCCCGGGGAAGGGTTCGATATTTACAGATGCCTTACGACGGCCCGTTAGCCCTGTACGATAGCCTCGGTGGGGCAAACGTCGGCACAGGTACCGCAGTCGGTGCAGACCGAAGGGTCGATAACGTAAACGTCACCGGCCGAGATAGCCTCTACCGGGCATTCGTCGATACATGTGCCGCAAGCGATACAGGCATCCTCTTTAATTTTGTAAGCCATTTCAGTCGAATTTAATTTATATTTTTCAAGTCCGGGTGCGCCCCCGTTCCCATAGCGGGGCACACCGCAAATTTATTACTATTTTTTTAATTTCACAACTGTTCGGCACAGCCGATGGCCCCAAGCGGTGACGAATCGTAACCGGCTCTCCGGTTAGCGGTCCGGGTCAGTCGATGGTTTCGAAGCCGGTATAGAGCTGTAAAGCACCGGGGATGGATATGCCGTGGGCCGTCTGGTTGTTCTCCAACAGTGCGGCAACTATTCTCGGAAGGGCGAGCGCACTCCCGTTGAGCGTGTGGCAAAGGTGGATCTTCCTGTCGTGGCCCCGGTAACGCAGCTTCAGCCGGTTGGCCTGGAAGGTCTCGAAATTCGATACGGACGATACTTCCAGCCAGCGGTCCTGCGCCTTGGAATAGACCTCGAAATCGTATGTCAATGCCGAGGTGAAACTCATATCGCCACCGCACAGCTTCACTATCCGGTAGGGTAGGCCCAGCGCTACGATAAGCGACTCGACATGCTCCACCATCGCCTGCAAGGCGGCGTACGACCTCTCCGGGTGTTCGATACGAACTATCTCCACCTTGTCGAACTGGTGCAGGCGGTTAAGTCCCCGAACATCCTTACCGTACGAACCGGCCTCGCGGCGGAAGCACGGAGTGTAGGCCGTCATGCGAATGGGGAACTCGTCCTCCTCCAGTATCGTGTCGCGGTAAATATTCGTCACGGGTACCTCTGCGGTAGGTATCAGGTAAAAATTATCGGCCGTGACGTGGTACATCTGGCCCTCCTTGTCGGGCAATTGGCCCGTTCCGAACCCGGACGCCTCGTTCACCATCAGCGGCGGCATAACTTCGATGTACCCGGCCGCCACATTCCGCTCGATAAAGAACTGAATCAGCGCCCGTTGCAGCGCCGCCCCCTTGCCTTTATAGACAGGAAACCCCGCCCCGGTAAGTTTTACTCCCAGTTCGAAGTCGATAATATCGTATTTCCGGGCCAGTTCCCAATGGGGTAGGGCGTTCTCGGGCAGGTCGATATCGGCGATATAGTTCTTTACTATCTCGTTCTCCTCGGCCGACCGACCCACGGGTACGGTGGGCGAAGGCAGGTTGGGAAGGGTGACGATTTCGGCCTGGAGCCGCTCGGTGATATCGCGCAATTCATCCTCCAGCAGTTTCGACTGCTCCTTGAGTTCCCCGCTGCGGCTTTTGGCCGTCTCCGCCTCGTCGCGTTTGCCTGCGGCGTAGAGGGCGCCTATCTCCTTTGCCAGCTTGTTCTGGTCGGCGAGCACGCCGTCGAGCAGGGTCTGCACTGCTTTACGCCTGTCGTCGAGCTGGCATATAAGCGCCACGGTGGCCTCCGCATCCACCCCCTTCACGGCAAGCCTTTCGACTACGGCCGCGCTGTCTTCCCTTATTTGTTTGAGAGTAAGCATATCGTTAATTATTTACGAAAGGCAAATATATTAAGAAACCGCCGGAATAGCAGGGTTTACTCCGAATTTTTACATACCGAAAACCATCTGGATAAAAAAACGGCTGCCGGAGAGGCAGCCATTAATACGTATAATGAGGTCAGAAATTAGTTAGATGAGAATCTTACGGTAACATTACCATCGATGTAGTCGACCTCTATCCTTCCTCCCGCTTCGGTGATATTTACCTGCAAGGCAAAGTACCGCAATTAAAAAGAAAGGCCCTGCGGAAGGCTTCAGCAGTTGGAGGAGAACCCCCCGGTGTCAATTACGGATAAGGTGCCTTCCCGGGCCTTTCTTGCTATTTTAATATAAGAATGAAATCTGTATAAATCCTGTATTTATTCTGCGGCGCCGGCCCGTATGGTATCAGACGAGGTCCTACCACGTAAGCGGCGGACGGTTAATATTCCTATATTTGCAGTATAGGATTCGCCTCGGGAATCTTACTTTTCTCTAAATTTACAGGATGGATTTCGATGCGGTTTACAATAAGGCACTCTCCGGCGGGGCGGTATCTCGGGACGAGGCACTCGATTTATATCTGCATGCCCCCACGGCCGAACTGGCGTATATAGCGGACACCCTGCGCCGTATGCGTGTCCCGGACCCGGAGGTGGTGACCTGGCAGATTGACCGGAACGTCAATATTACCAACGTCTGCATATCGGGGTGCCGTTTCTGCAATTTCCACTGCAGGCCGCATCAGACCGACCGGGCATTCGTCACCACGATGGATCAGTACCGGGAGAAAATCACCGAAATGCTGGACCGCGGCGGCGACCAACTCTTGTTACAGGGCGGTCTCCATCCTAAGCTGGATATCGGATATTACGAGAACCTTTTCCGGGAGTTGAAGCGGGAATTCCCGCAGGTCAGGCTCCATGCCCTCGGCGCACCGGAGGTGGCCCACATCGCCCGTATCAGCGGGCTGGGGGTCGAGGATACATTGGCGAGGTTGGTGGAGGCGGGTCTCGATTCGTTGCCCGGGGCGGGGGCGGAGATACTGTCGAACCGCGTTCGTAAGGTTATCTCACCTGCCAAACCGGATGTGGAGTCGTGGATAGAGACTATGGCGGCAGCCCACCGGATGGGGCTGGCTACCTCGGCCACCATGATGTACGGCCATGTGGAGACCCCGGCCGAGAGGATAGAACACCTCATCCGGGTACGTGAATTGCAGGAGCGCTGTCCGGCGGATAAACCGGGATTTCTCGCCTTTATTCCGTGGATATTCCGAAGCAGCGGCACCGAGCTGGAGCGGCAGGGTGTGCAGACCGACTTCTCGGCGACCGGATATATCCGAATTATCGCCGTGAGCCGAATAGTGCTCGATAACATCCGGAACATACAGGCCTCTTGGCTTACCGTGGGGCGGGATGTAGCTCAGGTTGCCCTGCACAGCGGGGCGAACGATATGGGTTCCATAATGATAGAGGAGAACGTGGTCTCGTCGGCCGGAGCGGCAAACAGCTTCGACGCGCGTGGGATGCAGCAGTCCATCCGGGCCGCCGGGTTTACTCCGCGACTTCGCGACCAACTCTATAATTACCGTGACCTTTCCACATTACCGGAGGGTCTGCAAAGGGAAATATTGCGATGAATACCATTCGGATTTGGTTTCGGGTTTCCCAGTTTACAGTTTCATACCGAATGCCGGACTAATAATAATTAAGAGTGATTTAGCAACCTGTCAGAACTACAAACTTGTTAGCAGGATTCGACCTAAATATATTGCAGTGGGGTGCGCTGATGCTCGCGGCTGTGCTTATAGGCATGTCTAAAACAGGCATACAGGGTATCAATACCATATCCATCCCTATGCTGGCCCTCGCTTTCGGCGCTAAACCGTCCACGGGACTTATACTGCCGATGCTCTGTTTTGCGGACCTGATTGCGGTGGTATATTACCGGAGGTCGGCCGAGTGGAAATATATCCTGCGACTACTGCCGACAGCTGTTGCCGGGTTTATCGTGGCGATTCTGGTCGACCGGTTTATCCCGCAGGAGGAGTTCCGGAGGCTGATGGGCCTTTGTATCCTCGCCACACTCGGGGTAATGTTCTGGTCCGACCGAAAGGGCCGGGCGGCGGATGTCTCCGGCCTATGGTGGTACGCCCCGGCCTTCGGCCTTGCCGGAGGGTTCACCACCATGATAGGTAACGCCGCGGGGCCGGTAATGGCCGTCTACCTGCTGTCGATGAGGCTGCCCAAACTCTCGTTCGTCGGTACCAGCGCGTGGTTCTTCCTGATAGTCAATTACCTGAAGATACCATTACAGGTGTTCGTGTGGGATAATATCACGGTGTCGTCACTGTCGCTAAACCTCACCACCATACCGTTTATCCTCGTCGGGTGCCTGCTGGGAGTATGGCTGGTCAAACGGTTCCCGGAGGGGTCATACAGGAAATTTATCATCGTTATGACGGTTATCTCGACAATCCTCCTGCTAATCTGATCGTCGGTACGGTCATATATTTCAAAGGGGGCGTATACAGGAAACCCGAGCTTAGCGGGCTATATATTTTATGGCCGGCCGCATTACTGCTTATAGCTACTGTATTCTTTCCCAATATACGCGTTTGCCTGTATGAAGGCGACAACGACGCCGTCTTTGCCTTCATGGGTTCGGCAATAGCTATGATTTATGTACCGATATTCAGTACGCTCAACTACATATTATCACGAAAGAGCGACAAGAAACCGTAAGGATAAAAAATCCGCCGGGAATACCGGCGGATTTTTTTAGAGGCTCGATTCAAAACAACAACCCGTCCGTTTTTCTCTGCCCTATAATCCTGAGCATATCCTCGGTCATAGCCGGAAGGTCCCACCGTGGCGACCAGCCCCACTCCTCTCGGGCGCAACTGTCGTCGAGGCTGTCGGGCCAGCTCCGGGCGATGGCCTCTTTGCCCGGGTCCACCTCGTAACGCATCGTGAAGTCGGGCATATGCTTGCGGATTTCGTCATAGACCATCTCCGGGGTAAAACTCATAGCCGTGATGTTGAAACTGTTGCGGTGAACCAGACGGGCCGGGTCGGCCTCCATTAACTGCACGCATGCGTTCAGTGCGTCGGGCATGTAGAGCATATCCATATAGACGTCCGACGGAATGGGGCATGTGAAATGGTTGTGGCGTATGGCCGAATAGTAGATATCTACGGCATAGTCGGTCGTCCCGCCGCCCGGCAGGGTAACGTTGGAGATGATACCCGGGAAGCGTACGCTACGGGTATCCACACCGTATTTAAGGAAATAATAGTTGCTCAGCAGTTCGCCCGTCACCTTGCAGACGCCGTATATCGTAGTGGGCTGCATAAGAGTATCCTGTGGAGTATTGGCCTTGGGCGAGGTCGGCCCGAACGCCCCGATGGAGCTGGGGGTGAACAACGCGCAACCGTACTGCCGGGCCACGTCGAGCGAGTTCATCAGCGCGCCCATGTTTATGCTCCACGCCAACTGGGGGTCCTTCTCGCCCACGACCGACAAAAGGGCAACCAGATTGAAAATAGTGTCGATACAGTATTTGTTTACCGTATATCCGAACGTGTTGGCATCCAGTGCGTTCATCGTAACGAACGGCCCTGTCTCGGCAAGGTTTTTACACTCGCGCACATCGGCGGCAACCACGTTCTTATCCCCGTAAATCGACCGGAGATGGGTAGTCAGTTCGGAACCTATCTGTCCACCGGCCCCTACTATCAAAATCCTCTTCATATTATCCGAAACGTTTTGGTTATTTGTATTTGTCGATAAGCTCGTTGAGGGCCGTCAGCGCGACCCGGGCAAGGTAGAGGCAGAGTATCGCGATTATCGTGAATCCGAGGATTACGAATCCCCCGGAGGGTTTCAGAAAAAAGAACATCAGCGCCAGCTGCACGGCCAAGATGGCGCATATTACGTAGACGATTGTCCGGAGAAGTCTCAAACGTTCCATTTTTACAGTCTTTATAATGTAAAGTTAAAAATTTTATGGTTTTGAGATATCGGATCGTAAACATTTTTTGCGTAAAAGGTTATGGATTGTAACCGGATGTTGCGGGATAGGAGTCGGAAGTCTTCCAGAAGAGATTATTCGCATGCGGGAAGCGTTCCGGCGGGGCGGCGGGATGTACGAAGGTAAAAGTATTCCGGACGGTTTGGAAAATAGCAGGCGGTTGATTACTTTTGCATCCGCAACGGGAGAATACCAGAGTGGCCAAATGGGGCAGACTGTAAATCTGCTGGATAATTCCTTCGGTGGTTCGAATCCATCTTCTCCCACAAAGATTAATAAACCTGCCGCAGGCAGGCGAACTTCCTCCAAAGGAATCCCGCCATGCTTGCATAGGCGGATTCCTTTGGAGGAAGTTGTGCAATCGCGAAGAGATTGTTTATAAATCTTTGTAAGGGTCCCGCCTGGAGGCAATGGAACAGTGAGCGTTAGCGAACTAATCCAGGAGGAAAGCTGGATGAACGAGACCGCGGGAGCGGACGAGTTAATCCGGGGTCGGTTTTCCGAGGGTTATTGTTCTGGAGCCAAAGTCCGCCGGGAGGCAATGGAACAGTGAGCGTTAGCGAACTAATCCAGGAGGAAAGCTGGATGA
>JAJBVT010000033.1:0-8366 GCA_020859685.1 Rikenellaceae bacterium | reverse complement strand
AATGGCGCTGTAAGCGCGAGTAATCTATAAACCCGAAATCGGTACGGTACAATTTGGTAACATTGATTAATTATACTATTTTTGCCCGACCGAAAAAAGATTGCTGATGTAGCTCAGGGGTAGAGCACTTCCTTGGTAAGGAAGAGGTCATGGGTTCAAATCCCATCATCAGCTCGAAAGAGATTCAAATAAGAAAAGCCGTCTAAACCGAGGTTCAGACGGCTTTCTTATTTTGCGCTTTATATCGTTACACATTTTCTTTTTCGACCGCGTCTCTGCGGCGGTAGGTCGAGAACCGAAATTAACTCAGCCGGAATATCAGAATAACCGCTATTGAATTAATTTAGCATTATATTTTCACCAAGACCAAGAGGTTTATCGATTATTTATCGGACAAATAAAATAGAACAGGATGAACTGGCTTGAAGAAAAGATGCGGACCATCGGGGATTGGACGTCGGTAACTTTCCCGGAGCAGACGGCGGTCGGGAAGCTGTGTCATCTTCGGGAGGAGATCGGCGAACTAATCGAGGCTATCGCCGCAGG
Organism: Rikenellaceae bacterium; assembly: GCA_020859685.1. Taxonomy (GTDB): domain Bacteria; phylum Bacteroidota; class Bacteroidia; order Bacteroidales; family Rikenellaceae; genus WRDF01. The sequence continues at coordinate 7,820 of JAJBVT010000033.1, read as the reverse complement.
GGAACGGGACAACATTGCGGTCGAATATGCCGATTGCCAGATATTGCTCCTCGATGTGGCCCGGGCACTGGGAATGAGTCCGGCGGAGGTAGATGCGGCTATCGATGGCAAGATGGAGGTCAATATGAAAAGAAAATGGTCCCAACCCGACCTTAACGGCATCTGTCGGCATATCGACTAAGGCTCCTTTCCCCCGGCCGGACCGCAGAGTGACTCCATGCCCGTGCAACCTGTATGTTTACAACCGGGACTGTTATATGCGGCCGTTATAGAAAGTTCCCACGGATTCCCGTCCGTGGGAACTTCCCGTATCAACTGTTCCTGCCGCGTCTTTTACCCGGCCAGCCGGTTTTTGCCACCCTCCTCCCGATTCGACTATTCTCCACCGGCTTCACTTCCGTAAAGGACCACGGTATAGTCGTTGTTTTCCGGCATGTTCAGCAGTAGGCTCGAGTCGGGCAGCATGCCGATACGCAGGTGGTGGAACGGGTCGCTGGTTTCACCGTCGGCCTGATGGGCATAGGTGGCATGGATTACATTTCCGTCGAAGAAATAGTTATAGAGCACATCCGTTCCCGTATCGTATGATTGGTTGGTCCGCCAGTAACGAAGTTGCCGGTCGTCGAGGAATGTCACGCCTTCGTTCACCACTATCGGGAAGGCCGAACCCATGCTGTAAGTGTCCTGCCATGTCCGCCCTTGCAGCAGGGACGTGGATAATTCAACGAAACCGCTCTCTTCGAACGAAGGACTGCCCGATTTTTTCTTCACCCCGGAATTGACCGCTACTGTCCTGCGTTCGTGCTGTTCCCGGGTCTGGGCATAGGCATCCCTCGGGGAAAATGCCCGGTGGATGGTATGGACCACATAGACATACGAGTTGTAATATTGCTGAGATATGGCGCCCGCTGCCGTGGTCGTACCTATCTGTGTCGATTTCCGGAGCGAGAACTCGAAGTCGTCTATCCGGTAAATTATTTGGGTGGCATACCCCAGATCGAACTCCTCATAGGGTATTTCATGGTGGTTTATGAAATTCATCAGGGCGATATAGGTCCCGTCGTCGTGGAAAGCCATCCGTACCCATGCAACACCGCCGTCGCCGCCCTGAATGGTAATCGTGCTGCCCGACGGGATGTCGGATGTTACGCCGAACAGCCCCAGGATAAAGGCATCACGGCCCGGAGTGGCGGTGGTCCTGATATACTGGTTGGTCTTTTTACGGTATTTGAAACCTTCCCGTTTGAGCTGGTCCGGGGTTTTGTAAAGGTATTCCGAGAGTAGAAAATCGGTCTGGGCATGACCCGCAAGGCAGAAGACGGCCAACAGGGCTGTTAAAATTGTTTTTTTCATAGGAAGGGTCGGGTTTACTTTATATACTATTACATACGGATACGGTAAAACGTCTCTTTTTTAGTCCGTTTACTACCACAATTATAACTAAATTACCGTATAATCCGATATCTTCTATGTTAAGTTTTCGTGCCTGAAATTTTTTACCGTTCGAACCGTTTATATAAGGCGGGGTTGCGGCGGATTGGATGTAAAACACTAAATTTGCACCGTTGATTTTTGTGCCCCGGCCGCCTCGGGTGGATAACTTCAGGCGCAAACTCAATAAACCCTTCCCGACGGCCGTCGACGGCGCGCACTACGGAAATTACTGACTCCATATTATGATACTGTTTTTCGGAAAAAGTGGAATTGTTTACGCGGTGGACGCACCGTGCGGTTTGGATGTCGGCCGGTACGGCAGGCTGGAATGGCTCTTCTCCGGGGCTTCGCGTATCGACGCGCAGCGGGTAGAGGGCCGGTATGTGGGGCCGCGCCGCGAGATGATAACCCCGTGGAGCACCAACGCCGTGGAGATAGCCCGCAATCTGGGTGTGGAGGGGATTGTACGTATCGAGGAGTTCAGGAAGGATGGGCCGGACACGGCCTTCGACCCGATGCTTAACCGCCGCTACGACGGTCTGGGGCAGGATCTGTTCACCATCGACAAACTGCCCGACCCCGTTGTTTATATCGACGATATTGCCGCTTACAACGAGCAGGAGGGCCTCGCACTCAGCCCGGACGAGATATCTTACCTCGAGGAAGTGGCCCGGAAGATGGGGCGCAGCCTGACCGACAGCGAGGTATTCGGCTTCTCGCAGGTAAATTCGGAGCACTGCCGCCACAAGATATTTAACGGCCGGTTCGTGATAGACGGGCAGGAGAAGCCCGATACGCTTTTCGGGCTAATAAAAAAGACAACCAAGACGAACCCCAACCGGGTCACTTCCGCCTATAAGGACAACTGCGCGTTCCTTGCGGGTCCCTCCGCGGTACAGTTCGCCCCGGCGCGGCACGATGGGCCGGAATATTTCCTGCCCAGAGAGTTCGAAAGCGTGATATCCATCAAGGCGGAGACGCACAACTTTCCCACCACCGTAGAGCCGTTCAACGGGGCGGCAACCGGCTCCGGGGGCGAGATACGCGACCGTATAGCGGGCGGCAAGGGGGCTTTTCCGATAGCCGGGACGGCCGTATACATGACGTCGTATCCCCGCACCGAGAAGGGCCGCCGGTGGGAGGAGCGGGTTTCAGAGCGTAAATGGCTTTACCAGACCCCGGAACAGATACTTATAAAGGCCTCGAACGGGGCTTCGGACTTCGGAAATAAATTCGGCCAGCCGCTTATCTGCGGCTCCCTGCTTACGTTCGAACATGAAGAGAACGGCACCAAGTACGGGTACGACAAGGTGATAATGCAGGCCGGGGGCATCGGCTACGGACGCGCGCAGGACAGCCTGAAGGACGAACCGAAGGCGGGCGACAGGGTGGTCCTGCTGGGCGGAGACAATTACCGTATCGGCATGGGCGGAGGCGCCGTATCGAGCGTAGCCACGGGCGAGTACGCCAACGAGATAGAATTGAACGCCGTACAGCGTTCCAATCCCGAGATGCAGAAGCGCGTATATAACGCCATACGTGCCCTGAGCGAGGAGGACCGTAACCCGGTGGTATCGATACACGACCACGGTGCGGGCGGCCACCTTAACTGTCTGAGCGAGCTGGTGGAGGCTACCGGTGGTCGGATAGAGATTGATAAACTCCCCGTCGGCGACCCGACTTTGAGCGCCCGTGAGATTGTGGGCAACGAGTCGCAGGAGCGGATGGGGCTGGTAATGTCCGCCGAGGATATACCGCACCTAAAAAAGATAGCGGAGCGCGAACGCGCCCCGATGTACGTGATAGGGGAGACGACGGGCGATATGAAGTTTACGTTTGAGCATAACGCCACGGGCGAGAAACCCATCGACTGGCCGCTGGAATATATGTTCGGCAAGGCCCCGAGGACGGTTATGACCGACACGACCCGCAGGGCGGAGTTCGCCGAAGTGTTCTACGACAAGGGGAAACTCGTTAAATATATAGAGGACGTATTACAGCTCGAAGCCGTGGCCTGTAAGGACTGGCTGACCAATAAGGTGGACCGCTCGGTAACGGGCCGTGTCGCCATGCAGCAGACCGCAGGACAGATACAGTTGCCGGTGAACGACTGCGCCGTGGTGGCTCTCGACTACGAGGGCCGGGCCGGTATCGCAACCGCGCTGGGGCACGCTCCGGTGGCCGCGCTGGCGGATGCCGCGGCCGGTTCGAGGCTCGCCATCGCCGAATCGCTTACCAATATCGTTTTCGCGCCGCTGGCGCACGGACTCGCAGGAGTGTCGCTCAGCGCCAACTGGATGTGGCCCTGCCGTAACGAGGGCGAGGACGCCCGGTTGTACGAGGCCGTCGAGGCGGCCAGCGACTTCGCCGTCGCTCTCGGTATCAATATACCCACGGGGAAAGATTCGCTCTCGATGACCCAAAAGTATCCGGACGGGGAGAAGGTACTCTCGCCCGGAACGGTGATAATAACCTCCGCCGCGGAGGTGGCGGATATCACCGCCTGCGTATCACCGGCATTGAAAAGCCAGCGGAGCCAGATTGTTTACGTAGACTTCAGCCGCGGAGGTTTCGGGCTTGCCGGAAGCAGTTTCGCGCAGGTGTGCGGCTATGTAGGGCGCGAGACGCCCGATGTGGCCGATGCCGCCTACTTTGCCCGTGCATTCGCCGCAGTGCAGGGACTCATCAAGGACGGGAAGGTGATGGCCGGGCACGACGTATCGGCAGGAGGGCTTGTAACGGCCCTGCTCGAAATGTGCTTCACCGACAACCGGTCGGGGATGGACCTGCGTCTGGATGGTATGGGGGGCGAGGATATCATACATGCCCTGTTCTGTGAGCGGCCCGCCGTGGTGCTTCAGGTGGCCGACGGGGAGGCCGTATGCAAGGCATTGGAATCCGCCGGGGTGGATGCACACATAATAGGTGATGTTAACTGCGACCGCCGCTTCTCGATAGAATATGACGGGGTAAACTGCGACCTGCTGACAGACCATCTGCGCGACATATGGTACCGCAGTTCTTACCTTCTGGACCGCCACCAGAGCGGTGAACGGCTGGCCCTCGAACGCTTTAACAACTATAAGAATACCCCGCTGGACTACGTTTTTCCGAAAGGCTTTACGGGTAAACCGGCGCAGTACGGGTTGGAGCCGTCGCGCCGCACCCCGACCGGGATAAAGGCCGCCATTATCCGCGAGAAGGGTTGCCAGTGCGACCGGGAGACCGCCTGGATAATGTACCTCGCCGGGATGGACGTTAAAGACGTCCATATGACCGACCTCGTAAGCGGACGAGAGACTCTCGAGGATGTGAACTTTATCGCCTTCGTCGGCGGGTTCTCCAATTCGGACGTACTCGGTTCGGCAAAAGGGTGGGCCGGAGCGTTCCTTTATAACGAGAAAGCGAAACGGATCCTCGATAACTTCTACGCCCGACCCGACACCATGTCAATCGGTATTTGCAACGGTTGCCAGTTGATGGTGGAGCTGGGCGTTATCACCCCGCAGGATGAACTCAAGCCACGGATGGACCATAACGACAGCCATAAATTCGAGTCGGGGTTCGTGGGTGTGGAAATCCGGGAGTCGCCCTCCATAATGCTCCGTAGTCTCGAAGGCTCCCGTCTCGGCATCTGGGTGGCACACGGGGAGGGAAAATTCAACCTGCCATACGATGAATCGCATTATAACATCGCCCTCAAATGGGCCTACGACCTATACCCGGCAAATCCGAACGGGAGTGATTACAACACCGCCGGGATTACCAGCGCGGACGGCCGCCATCTGGCCATGATGCCCCACCTCGAGCGCGCACTGCGCCCGTGGAACTGGGCATACTATCCAGAAAAACGTGCCGGAGACGAGGTGACCCCGTGGATTGAGGCGTTCGTAAACGCCGCCCGGTGGATAAGTGAAAACAGGTAAGAGGGTACTCATTCCTGATAGGAATTAATTAACCTGGATTGAGAATGTAGCCGTCCGGTTGGTTTTATCTTTGTAGGGCTAAATAGCCGGTGGCGGGCACCGGGACCGGTAACTCTTTATAATTCCAGCAAATGGACAACAGGCCGATAGGCATATTCGACTCCGGTATAGGAGGGCTTTCCGTGTGGCGGGAGGTGAGAAGGCAATTGCCGGGGGAGTCGGTACTCTATTTCGGCGACGGAAAGAATTGCCCTTACGGCACCAAAACTCACGAACAGATTAAGGAATACACCTTCGGTGCGGTCCGGGAGTTGATGGACCGCGGAGCGAAGATAATTATTCTTGGCTGCAATACGGCTACGGCGGCGGCTATCGCCGGGTTGCGGGAACGGTATCACGGCTTCCCGTTCGTTGGAATGGAACCTGCCCTTAAACCGGCCGTCGAGATAACCCAGAGCGGCAAGGTCGCCGTTATCGCGACCATCGCTTACCTCGCCAGCGAAGGATATGAGCGGCTGGTGAAGAAGTACGGAGGCGGAGCAGAAGTGCTCTCGGCACCGGGAAAAGGATTTGCAGTGCTCGTGGAGGAGGAGAAGGAAGGCACCCCCGAAGCGCTGGCCGCCATATCCAAAGTCATAGAACCGATGATTAGCCGCGGTGCGGATACCCTTGTGCTGGGCTGTACGCATTACCCGTTCCTTGCGGGAGATATCCGGCGGGTTATCGGCAAGCGGGAGGTTACGGTGATAAACCCCGCCCCTGCGGTGGCCCGGCGGGTTGGGCAATTGCTCGGGGAAGGAGATGCGCTGGCAGGTGAGGGGAACGTACCGTTTTTCGAGTTTCTGTCGTGGGCCGGTCCGGAATATAATGACAGGCTACGTGCCACGGCACAAAGGGCGCTGGGAATGGATATCTGATTATCTGTTTAACGGGCCGCAAGGGTTCATTAGAAGTTTCAAAATTAAAAGGTAATCCTTAGCCGCTGCTCCCGAAGGATATTAATATGACATCTCCGGATGGATTTTATGGGATGTATCATTATGAACCACATTAATAATCATTATAACCCCATATAAACTCTGTTTTTATTTAGTTCCGTATCACAGTAACTCTTCCCAACCATCTAACCATTATTGATAAAAATTCGTTAATTTTGTCAATTCTGCCCGTACCGGTCGCATGGGAAGGGCCGGACAATGATTCCGGTTTGTTTCGCAAAGGTTTTCGGGCACGTCTTACGCATGGGGTGGCGACCTATAATTTAACTGTATATGGCATCTGCAAAGAAGGCAGCCAAGACTCCTTCGGGCAATAAAGATATTAAAAGAGGACTGACCGATACCCAAAGGTGGGTGCTCGGCGCTTTCGTATTTACGTTCGGGCTGTTCCTCCTCGCGGCCGTCGTTTCATACTATTTTTGCTGGCCTTCAGACCAGAACTTTGTCCGTTGGGGCGATATCCGGCGGTCCGAGGCGGGGATTGTAACTAACCATACGGGCAAGACCGGCGCCGTATTGGCCCACTATATCGTAGGCGAATGGTTCGGTGTATTCGGTATAATCATCCCGGTGGTGCTGATGATATTCGGCCTTAGGATAATAAATTACCGTCCTGCCATGCTTCGAAGGTCGGTGCGCATTTCACTGCTTATTATGATTGCCGGTTCGCTTACGCTCGGATTCCTGTTCGGTACCCGGTGGGCCGTATTCGGCACGGGGCTGGGCGGTGCGCACGGTATAGTGGTGAGCCGCTGGCTGGTGTCGTTTCTGGGGACCGTGGGGACGGGAATGTTACTGCTACTGTTCTGGGTCTTGACGGGTGTATACATCAACAGCCGCCGAACCATTTCTGCGGTAAACAGTGTTGGTAAAGGGATATATGAGGGTAGCGTCAAGGTGGGCGGTGCCGTGGTGGGCCATGCCGCGGAGCTGGTAACCGGCCGTGCGGACGATATACTCGGAGGGCTGGACGATACGGAAGGTCGGAAAGGAACGGATGCTGCTACTGTTGCCCAGCCTGAAGGTCTGCCGGAAGGAGAGGACGGCAAAGAGTTCCCAGTGCCCGGCCCTGTCGAGAGTACGGAAAACACCGGCGGTCCGGATGCAGGAGTCCTACCTTCCAATGGGGCGGAATGGACGGACCCTGTTGAGATTGAGGAGAGTTCGCCGGTGGGTATAGAGATAATAGGCGGCCCGGCCGTGACGGCCGTAGAGCCGGAGCGGGACGTGTTCGAGATAACCGACAGCCGGTATACCGATGAGGAGGTGGTTGTTCCCCGGGCTGCAGACCTCGTGGGTATGCCCGATATGGTAGTCCTCGGAGGGGGGCCATCGGCATCGAATGCACACCCTCAGGCCGGTGGCGAAATAAGTATGGTCGACAACCGATATGCAGGCGGGGTGGGGGAATTTTCGGGTGAGTACCCGGCCGGTAACGGTCGGGATAGCGGGGAGGGAATGA
>JAJBVT010000088.1 GCA_020859685.1 Rikenellaceae bacterium | reverse complement strand
GTCGTTTCCCGTACCCACGGCGACCACCGAAATCAACACCTCGGTGGTCGCCGTGGGTACGGGAAACGACTGGATACGAATGTTCGGCATTCCCCGCAAATATTCCGAGGCTATCCGTGCCATCGCCGAAGGTCACTCTTTTATGCAGGATGTGGCGACCATCTCGTTCCACAAGTCTCAGGTCCGGCAGGAGCGTTACATGGCCAATGTGGCCGGAATCGGTTTCGACGCCTTCGTAAATTACAAATATAACCAGCTCAAGGAGGAGGGAAGGTACAGCAAACGGCTCTATATATGGAGCGCGCTCAAATCGGTTCTGCAATACTCCTCGACCGGGGTGAAGGTATGGGTGGACGACGAGCTGGTAGTGAACGATCTGGTTTACAGCGCCACAATCGGCATCGGAAAGTATAACGGCGGGGGGATGCTCCAGACCCCTGACGCCATCGCGGACGATGGCCTTCTGGACGTTACCATAGTCCGCAACATTAGCAAATTAGGAGTGCTCCGACGGTTCAAGTCGCTATACAACGGGCGGATTTACAAAATCAAAAAGGTATCGCTCAACCGCGGGCGGCGTATCCGGATAGAATCCTCTCCCGAGATACGCGTGGAGGTGGACGGGGAAGCGCTCGGATACTCGCCGTTCGAATTCGAGATTATCGACCGGGCCATCAAGGTGGTGGTGTCGGAGAAGTTCCTAAACGAGGAGGTCAAGCGAAGGGGCAGCTGACCGACGGCTGCTATTCAGAAGAATCTATATTGGAGTTCTGCAAATCTTAGATCCTTCACTGCGTTCAGGATGACAATAGTATATTTTGTAAAGTCATTCTGAGTGGAACGAAGAATCTTTCTTAAAAAAAATTTATCTATAATATGCTAACGGCGGCGTTTCTTCATAGCCTCCGCCTTATAGCGTTTTTTCTCTTTCGGAGTTCGCCCACGGGTACCAGCGAAAGATCCTTCACTGCGTTCAGGATGACAATTGTGTATATTTTGTAAAGTCATTCTGAGTGGAACGAAGAATCTTTCTTAAAAAGTTTATCTATAATACGCCAACGGCGGCGTCTTTTAGGCGTTGTCTTTTTAGTTGCTCATCACATAGTAAGCCTTACAGCATTTTTCTCTGGGCGGTTCTTACCCACGGGCATCAGGGGGAAGGTTCTTTTAATTTCTTTCAGGATAACGGTTTATTGTCAGGTCGCTATCGCGGACCTGTCCACCAGCCATAGAAATTCCTCCACCGGGGCGGCGGCATATTTTTCGGCCGTGGAGCCGTCCGCGGGAATGCCGTTCTCCGAGAAATCCTCCCCGGCCCGGATAACGGTGTATACCGGGGCGGCAACACGCGCCCCGAGTTTCATCAACAGGGTTTGCAGTTGCTGCACGGTACCGATTCCCGGTACGTTTCCGTAGGTTACCGAAACTACCAGCACCGGTTTACGGAACCAGTCGGTTACCAGCAGGTCTACCACATTTTTCAGAGCCGCCGGGAAACTTCCGTTATATACGGGAGAAACCACCACGATACCGTCCGCCGCCCGGAACCGCTCCACATATTCTGTCACACCGTCCGGGACCGGATTCAAATTCGGGTAACGCTCGGTAAAGAGTGGAAATCCGTACTCCTTCAGATCGAGGATACCGGCTTCCGTTTCGGGGAACCTCGTGAGGTAACTTTGCAGGAACAACGCTACGCGGTGGCTTAGCCGCCCGTCGCGCACGCTCGACGATATAATTTCTATTTTTCTCATACTCTCGGGTGGTTTGCAACTTTCAAACCTAAGTTATGAAAAATAAGTGTGATTATCTATTTAGGACCCACGGAATTTGCGCTTTCGATACCCCAGCGGTGATACTTCTCTCAGGGCAGGAGGACGAGAAAGTATCAATCTATCGGCCCCGTCCAGATAAGTTCCCCTTCACGGTAAATGTATTTGTAGCCTCGGTTCTCCATCTCGACGCAGGTATCCCCGGGGTCGTAGACCAGCCGCTCCACGGGGAAGGTGAACCTAACCGTGTCGCCCCGCCGTTCGATTACAACGAATCCCGTCATGGGTCCGTCCTCATCCCCGGTCGATTCGACCGACAAGCGGCCGATAAATTCCATTTCGCCTCCGCGGAGCAGAAATACGTCGGCCCCGAACCAGTATTCGTAAGCCAGCTGACAGAGGATAAATACCTCACCCCCGTCCGGCGAAGTGAAAAAATGCGGCTCATAGAGGTAAACATCGCTTACACCCCGGCCTGAGTAGATAAGTTCCCCGTCCGGGTCGAAGCAGAGCAGGCGGTCGCCCCAGTCGTAAGGGTTGTCGTTTACCGAAAAGATGCCGTTAGGGCCGGGGGCATAATAACCGACCGAGACCGTCACCCCATCGACAAGGTAGCAGTAGTCCGTAACCAGGTCTTTATAAGGAACCGGTTCGGCCGGCGCCGGGTCGAACTTCCGGTAAAAATAGGTACCCTTTTCACCGGTAGCCGCGCCGTATACCCCGCCGTTAGTGTACGGCAAGAGAGCGCTGACGGCTAATATACTTATAATCAATCGGGTCATCACCGCACGGTTTTTTCCAAAGTTATATCTTTTCGTCGTATTTCCGTGTCCCGGTTCGGGCTTTCAGGTAACGGGCTGGATAAATTTATCTATCTTTACGGCTTGTAAAGTGGTAAATTATGGGATTGATAGCGATAGTAGGGCGTCCGAACGTAGGTAAAAGTACACTGTTCAACAGGCTGGTGGGTATGCGGCAGGCCATTGTGGACCACACGGCCGGGACCACGCGCGACCGCCACTACGGCAAGACGGACTGGAATGGCCGCGAATTTTCGGTAATCGACACGGGCGGCTACACGGTAAACAGCGACGACATTTTCGAGGAGGAGATTCGCAAGCAGGTGATGCTGGCAATCGACGAGGCGGACGTGATACTGTTTATGGTGGAGGTCTCGACCGGGATTACCGACCTCGATATGCTGATGGCCGATATTCTGCGCCGCACGGACAAAAAGGTTATCCTCGTGGTGAACAAGGTCGACAACAACGACCAACTCTACGGCAGCACCGAGTTCTACTCCTTCGGACTGGGCGACCCGATAAGCATAAGCGCGGTAAGCGGTATCGGCACCGGCGACCTTATGGACGCTATCGAGAAGGCCATGCCCGAGGAGAAGAAGGAGGACCTCGAAGACGGTCTGCCCCGTATAACCATAGTAGGGCGGCCCAACGTGGGTAAATCGTCGCTAACTAACGCCCTGCTGGGTACCGAGCGGAATATCGTAACCCCCGTTGCCGGGACCACCAGGGACGCGATTGACACACGTTATAACAAATTCGGACTGGATTTCCACCTGATAGACACCGCGGGGCTTCGCAAGAAGGGTAAGGTAACCGAAGACCTGGAGTTCTACTCCGTAATGCGCTCTATAAGGGCCATAGAAAACTCGGACGTCTGCATCCTGATGCTGGACGCCTCGCAGGGTGTGGAGTCGCAGGATATGAACATATTCAGCTTGATTGTGCGCAACAAGAAGGGGTGTGTAATAGTGGTGAACAAGTGGGACCTTATCGAAAAGGAGACCAACACCATGAAGCAGTTCGAAGAGCATATCCGCTCGAAGCTCGCCCCGTTCAACGACGTGCCGATTATCTTCACCTCGGTGCCGAACAAACAGCGGATACTGGACGTTCTCCAGACTGCCGTAGAGGTATTTCATGCCCGTAAACGACGCATATCCACTTCCGAGCTCAACGACTATATACTCCCGATTATAGAGCAGACTCCGCCACCGTCCATTAAGGGCAAGTACATACGTATCAAATATTCACAGCAGCTCCACTCTCCCACCCCCGTGTTCGCATTTTTCGTGAACCATCCGCAGTACCTGCGCGACAACTACCGCAGGTTCCTCGAGAACAAGATTCGCGAACGGTGGGATTTCCGGGGGGTTCCCATCCAGATCTATTTCAGAAATAAGTAGGCCAGGCAGTCGGGGTTACCGAGATTAAAAGCCGTAGCTAAACGCTACGGCTTTCTTATTGTGCATAGGGTTTTTTTTGTAGGTTACAATGATGACAAATTACGGTCTCGCAAGGACATACACGTAATTAACAGACTTAGAACCGTAATTTTCACCCTCATTTTTCGTTTATATAGGTGACCGGGTAAAATTATCCAAAATTTACGAAACCCTACGTAAAATTTTATTTGAAAGATGTTAAGGAATATTTCATACCTTTCGGCACTCGCTTTGTTACTTATATTCTCGTTCGCTGCGGCACCCCGCGGCGGTGCGCAGGACGGAAAGGATAAAACTACGGGTGTTATGAAAAAAGAACTTACCGATTTAGAAAAATACGTAATCCTCGACAAGGGGACCGAAGCCCCGTTCACGGGCGAATACTGCGATTTCCACGGCGAGGGGACCTACCACTGTAAGCAGTGCGACGCCCCGCTCTACGAATCGAAGGATAAATTCAGTTCCGGCTGCGGCTGGCCCAGTTTCGACGACGAGCTGCCGGGCGCCGTAAACCGCACCACGGATGCGGACGGAAGGCGAACCGAAATAACCTGCTCCCAGTGCGGAGGTCACCTCGGCCACGTCTTTACCGGCGAGGGTTTCACCCCGAAGGATACGCGCCACTGCGTAAACTCCGTGTCGCTGAATTTCGTACCGAAGGAGGAGATGCTCGAAGAGGGCACGGCCGACGAAGTGGCCGACGCCGCGGCTCTGCCGACTACCGATACTGCCGTCTTCGCCGGAGGATGTTTCTGGGGTGTGGAACACCTTATGCAGAAACAGCCCGGTGTAATCTCGGTGGAATCCGGGTACATGGGCGGCCATACCGACAACCCGTCGTACGAAGATGTTTGCACCCGCACCACCGGCCATGCCGAAGTGGTAAAGGTAACCTACGACCCCTCGCAGGTCGACTACGAGACTCTTGCCAAGCTGTTCTTCGAGATACACGACCCCACTCAGGTAAACGGGCAGGGCCCTGATATCGGCGACCAGTACCGCTCGGAGGTGTTCTATAACTCACCGCAACAGAAGGAGGTGGCCGAGAGGCTTATCGGATAGCTCCGGGATAAGGGCTACAACGTGGCTACCAAAGTCACCCCGGCCGACACTTTCTGGCCCGCGGAGGAGTACCATCAGGACTATTACGAGCGCAAAGGGACCCAACCCTACTGCCACGCGTATACCAAAAGGTTCTGACGAAGTTCTTGTAATAAAACCGGTCCCGGGAAGTACGTTACTTTCCCGGGACCGGTTTTTTGTGCCGTGCCCACGCTCAATATCACTCGTCCGAATGGTATAAGGGGTCGGTCGGATGTCGATTAGGACGGCGGGTATCTCCACGGGAAGGCCGCAACATACGGTTAAATGGACCGGATACCCGTGTTCAGGTAAAAGGGCTTACCGTCGGAGAGTCGATATCACCGGTCCGAAGTAAGGCCTGAAAAGTGAAGCATCGTATAGAAAGTTACCGTTCTACTTCCTTGTCGATAAGGTTGGCTACCGCGTCCTCGAGGATATCGAGCACATGTTCGAACCCTCGCTCCCCGTCGTAGTAGGGATCGGGGACGTGGTCGACGGTGAACCGGGTGCAGTAGTCGGTCATCCGGACCACACGGTCGAGCGACTCCCGGTCGGGCGCAAGCCGGCAAACCCGGTCGTAGTTCGAGTCGTCCATCACGACTATAAGGTCGAAATCGTCGAAATCCGGTGCGCGGAACTGTCGCGAGCGGTGGCGTAGGTCGTATCTGCGCTTAGATGCTGCGGCCCGCATTCGCGGGTCGGGCAGTTCGCCCGCATGGCCGCCGTATGTGCCTGCCGAATCTATAACCACATCCGCGTCAAGGCCTTTTTCGGCCACCATTTTATCCATTATCCCGTGGGCGGCCGGGGAGCGGCAGATATTGCCCAGGCAGACAAAAAGGAACCTTTTATTCATATCTTTTATGTTTTCTCCAAAATTAAGGATTTGCTTACGTCCGGCCAAATAGCGGAGTCATTGCTTACCTGGCCGCACCATCGGCGCCAGAACGGAAATAAAGATACCGAACACCGATATCAGCCCCAGAGACCAGCGCAAGTCGAGGGCATGGGCCACGAAGCCGATTACGGGCGGACCCAGCAGGAACCCGAGGAACCCGATAGTCGAAACCATGGCGATGGCGACGCCGGGCAGGATTTTCTGCGACTTGCCGGCAAGGCTGTAACAGATAGGTACGATGGCCGACACTCCGAGCCCAACCAGCAGAAAACCAGCCGTGGCGGGCCACAGCGTAGGGAATCCGGTGGCTGTCAGCAATCCGGCGGTTATAACCAATCCGCAGATCCTCAAGACATTCGACGGGCCGAACCGGGTTATGAACCGGTCCGCGGCAAACCTCCCGATAGCCATACTGCACATCGAGGCGATATACCCGAGCCTTACCAGTGCGCTCGGCGGCCGGACCACATCCTCGAAATAGACGCTGCTCCAGTCGAACATCGTCCCCTCGCAGACCATCCCCCCGAACGACATCAGGCCGAGAAGCAGAACCAGCCGGTCGGGGCGGGTAAATATCTTCCCGTCAGGCCGCTCGGTCCCTTTGGCCCTGTTCTGGTCGCGCGGCAGAAGAGAGGGCCAGAACAGGAGTACAACCACCACACAAAAGGCGGCGACCATCACGAAATGCCACAGGGGCGTAAAGTTCAGCCCCACCATCAGGGTGCTTATCACCCCGCCTATAAATCCCGCCAGCGACCACAGCCCGTGGAACGACGCCATAATACTGTGCCCGTAAAGTCTCTCGACGCCCACCGCCTGCGTATTAACCGCGATATTGCAAAGGTTGGCCGCCATACCAAAGAATACCAGAGCCAGCGAAAGATACAGGACGGACGACGACAGGCCGATGCAGACCAATGCCGCCGGGTAGAGCAATACCCCTATAACCAACATAATACGGCTGCCGTACCGGCTGACGAAGTACCCCGATGCGGCCATTGCGGCCATCTGACCCACGGGAATAAAGAAGAGTACCCCGCCGAGCTGGGCATCGTTCATACCGAGGGCATTGCGGATATCGGGTATCCTGCTCGCCCAGCTTGCAAACACAAGTCCGATAAGGAAATAAAATGCCCCGGCGGAGACCCGGTACCAGAGGCGAGGGTCGCGGTCGCGGAGACGCTTTATAAATATTGGAGCCATAAGCAGGATAAAATGAGCGCAAATTTAGCGATTAAACCGCCCGGCGGATGGGGACCAATGTTAATTAAACGTTAAATCGGTAGCGGCAATAATACCGCCCTCCGGTTTTAGCTTGCCGTTTAAACGCATTGAAATTGATAATATTTTATTATCGACTGCGGAATCTTTCCATTTATATGATTTATACCGACCGACTGCACCGTAAGGCGGCGCCTCGACACCGAGGGTACAGACAGACAAAACCGTGAGGGTGATAATTTAAAATCCTCTAACCTGCAATCGGTCCGGCAATTTTTCGGCGGAAGGACCGGAAATACAGAATCCGTACAGGATCGATGAATATATTTAAACAGGTTAGAAGTATGGGTGATGGTCTCTTTTTTCTTTACCGCTCCGGTTTACCTGCCGGAAAATCAGGAGCCTGCTATAATTGCAGGCTCCATCTGTGTAACGTTACTCAAAGAGGTGTCTAACCGTTACGGCTCCGGGTCCATTTTTTCCACCGCTTTTTTATCCAGATATAGTAGCCGGTGACGGGAAGCGCAGCCCCTGTAAGGCATGCGAGGAAGTAGAGGACCTTCGTGTATATTCCGCCCCAGCTCCCGACATGGAAGGCGTATATCCAGCCGCGGATTTTAGCCGAACGGGGTTGGTCGCGGTAATAGCTTACGGCCGTGATTTCTCCCCTCGCCGCGTCGAAAGTGTAACTGTCGGAGGCCCTGGTATTCCCGTAATGGTTGACGGCCACCGAGGCGGTACCGTCTTGAACCGTTATGGTCCTGAAACGGGGAATTTCGTCTCGTAAACGTTCGGCCACCGATTGCCATACCGCGTAATCAACGGTCTGCGGACGGCCGCCCCGGCTGTGCCGGGTGTCCCTCTCGTGAGTATGAAGCTCCCGGGACCGGTCGACCGGCGGGCGGGAATCGGCCGTACGGTTCTCACCGTGGTCGTGGCCGTAATTATTATCACGACGGCCGGTATGCCTCTCCGTACCGTAATCCGTAGCTACGTGGCGTTGATCTCCAAGACAGCGGCACTGTGAGGTGTATTGCCCGGCTGGTTAGGCGAGCGTGGTGGCGGTTGTGCCTAGAGTGCCTGGCTTGGTGGATATTGTGGTG